>DATKFF010000001.1:0-2150 GCA_035511595.1 Solirubrobacteraceae bacterium
GTGGAAGCGGCCAACGTAGCCCGTCAGAGTCCGCAGACGTCCAGTAGTCAGGAACATCCAACCGGGTGCGGAGTTCTCGACCACGTATGTAAGTCTAACGTTTCTAGATTTCAATTTCATGCTATAGTGGTCAGGTACTTACGAGAGGACCCGAAGATCCCCTCGCACAACTTCGAGGAGGTCCTCACAATGCGCTCTGACCCACGCAGCACCACGGTGGCTTCGCCAGCTCCAGGAGTGATCCCGGACACGATCCCCGGCCCCGTGAGCGATCGGCCACTCGTGCCAGTACCGAACACCGCTCGCGCGCGGGAAGCTGCTGCGGCGGCGAACGGCACCGAGACAAGTGCCGAGCGCTTTCACCGCAAGGCTCTTCGCGGACGACTCCACGGCTACGCGATCGCCACCGTCGCACTGGTCGCTGTGCTGATCGCGCTCGCGGCGTCGAACACCGCACCCGTCAAGGTGAACTGGCTGATCGGCAGCTCCCACGTCTCGCTCGTCTGGCTCGTGCTCGTCACCGCGATCGTCGGCTGGCTGCTCGGGCTCTTGGCCAGCGCCAGGTTCAACTGGCGCACCCGCGCTCCGCGCCGGGGTGGTGCCAGGTCATGACCCGCTACGCACAGCTCATACAAGCTGTCGATGCGGTACGGGCCGCGCGGGCGCCTATGAGCGCGCCGCCCGAGCCGGAGCTGATGAGGTTCGTCGTCTTTGAGGACAACGGCGGTGGCTATCAGTGGACGATCGTCGCCAGCAGCGGCGAGACGCTCGCGCAGTCCGCGAGCTTCGCGTCGTACGAGGACGCGAAAGCAGCCGCACACGCCCTGCACGCCGCGGTCGGGTCGACGTCGTTCGAAGAGTGCCCAAGCGACACCCCGCCGGCCGATCTCGCTACCCACCGCGACAAGCGGCGGGCGCGAGACGACCTGGACGCAGACCGTTGGCTGGACGAAGGCGGCAGCTTCAGCAGCGAGGCGGTGGCGAAATGGCAAGCGCCACACTGATCGCGCCACCGGAGCGGCTCGCCCACACAAGCAAGCCTGTTCCAAGACGGGCATACACCTGCACCGAATGCGCGCACGTTCTGCGCGTGTCCGGCCGCATTCTCCCGCTGACGGCGCAACAAAGGCAGCGGGAGCTCCGCAACTACAACGCCACGGTAACGCGCTCCGGGGCATCTCCGACACCGCAATCCACCGGCCTTTGCGATGGTCTGGATCGCCGCGACTACGACCGTCCCGAGAGGAACGGTTAGGCGCGGCGGCCGAGACGGCGGAAGCCGGGGTGCACTCCGGGGCGCAGGTTCTGTTCGTCGGCGAGGCGCCGAAGCAGCGTGAGCAGCTGGGCGCGCTCGTCGTCGTCGAGCGCGGCGGTGATCGCGTGCTCGTGCTGGCGGGCGATGCGGCCGAGTTCGGTGAACACCTGGCGGCCTTCGTCGGTTAGCGAGATCGCGTAGTTGCGGCGATCGCGGGGGTCGCGGTCGCGTTCGACGAGACCTCGGTCCTCGAGCTCGTCGATCAACGCGACGAGTCGTGGGGCGTGCATCCCCAGCGCGTCAGCGAGCTCGCGCTGGCTTTGTCCCGGGAATTGGGCGAGGCGTCGGAGTACTCCGGCCTGGGGCGGCGTGAGCTGCAGCGTGCGGATGCGTTCGGCGAATGCGGCGGCGGCGTGCGCGCCGAGTTGCGCGAGGAGGAACGCGACGCCGCCATCGCGGGGAGCGTCGCGGTCAGTCGGGGCCGTGGTCATCAAGCTCAAATAGTACAGACTCTCAGTAACGAGTACAGATAATAATCGTTACTGCTAGTATCTGATGCATGATCTCCTCACGCACCGCTTCCGCTCCCCGCGCTGCCCGTCATGTCGGGCCGCCGCTGCTCGCACTCGCGGTCATCTCGGTCGCGCTGTTCGCCGCGAGCCTCGTCGTCGGCGCCACCGGCGGCGGGCCCTTCCCATCCCCGTATGACCACAAGCGCGACGTGATCGCGTTCTTCTCCGGTCACGCCACGACTGTCCGGGTCGCGGCCACGCTGCAGTTCGCCTCGGCCGTGCCGCTGGCGATCCTCGCCGCGTCGCTGTCGAGCCGACTGCGCTACCTCGGCTTCGCGCGGGTACCCGGCGTACTGATCGCCTCCACCGCCGGCACGCTGGCC
>DATKFF010000002.1:0-2018 GCA_035511595.1 Solirubrobacteraceae bacterium
CGCGCTGGCCGGGAGCCAGTCCGAGGGCGGCAAGGCCGGCGGCCAGTCGTGCACAGGTCGCCGCGGCGGCCCCGTAGGTGAGCTGACCGTCATCGGCGGTCACGAAGACCTTGTCTGGATGCGATTCGGCCACTTCAGCGAGCACCGTGGGCGTCGTTGGGGTGCGTCGGGCGTCGAAACTGAACACTGGCAACCTCCGTACCGGCTGTGGCACGACCGTAGCTCTCAACAGTAGCGTTGACAACCCCGCCGGAGCCCGGTTGCCGGCGCTGGGATGCGCTACTTGTTCTCGAAGCCGTCCAGGAAGATCGCGGTGAACGTCTTGGCCACTTCCTCGGGGCTCCACTTGATGTTCGGGCGATACCACCGGTGCATCCAGTTGACCATGCCGAAGAGGGCGAGCGCGGACAGTTCGACCGGCAGATCCTTGCGAAGGGTGCCGTCGCGCTGCCCCTTGGCCAGTATCGAGTTCACCAGGGCTTCGTAGGCGCGGGTGCGGGCGATGACGTCGATGGACCACTCGCTGTCCTGGCGGGCGATCCGGCCGAGGTCCTCGATGTAGACGCTCATGTGGGGATAGTTCGCGGCATAGGAATTGACCATCGCCTCGATCAGCGCGGCGATCTTGTCCTTCGTCGAAGCTTTGCTTCGCTTGACCGCCTCGGCGACTTCGATGTCGCGACCGAGCGCCTGGCGCACGATCTCCTGGAGCAGTTCCTCCTTGCTCCCGAAGTAGTAGTACAGCGAGGCCCGGTCGGTGCCCATGGCCGCGGCGACGTCGCGCAGCGTGGCCGCCTCGAATCCGCGGTCCCTGAACACGTGCGCGGCGGCCTCGACGATCTCCTCGCGGCGGGCGAGGTAAGCGACCCCCCCGTCCTCGAGGGCGGCGCGCCTGCGCGCGTCGATACCGCTCTTGGCCATGGCCGCCTACCTCCTCGGGGTGAACCAATCACCGGTTCCGATGTACTGCGCGCCAGTCGACACCGGAGTTGACGCTCGCTCACGGTACCACCGGCGCAACGGCGGTGGACCGGTCGCGCGACACGCGTTGGCCGCTCAGCTGGCAAAGAACAGCCGTTGTGCGTTGCGCGCCACGAACTTCGTGAACCGGTCGCTGTCGCGCAGCGGCAACGCGCGCACCTCGTCCATGCAGCGTTGATGGGTCAGCAGCGGGTAGTCGCTGCCGAACATCACCCGATCGGCACCGCGGGTGTTGGCGTAGGCGATGATCGCGGGCGGGATGTGCTTGGGCGCGATCGCCGAGGTCATGTAGTGGATCCGCGGCCACTTCACCATGAGCTTCACACAGGTGTCGACCCAGGGTTCGCCGCCATGCTGGAGCACGATCGTCAGTTCAGGGAAGAAGGCTGCCACGTCGTCGACGGGCATCGGATCCTGGTACTTACTGGGCACTTGAGGGCCGGGGAACCCGACGTTGAGTCCCACGGGCACAGCGAGTTCCACGCACTTGGCGTACACCGGATAGTAGGCGGGGTCGTTGTAGTAAAGCCGGGTCTGCAAGCCGAGCATCCGGATGAGCGTGTAGCCCTCCGCTGACACAAGGTGCTCGACGAGGCGGACCGCTGCCATCCCGTCGCGCGGGTCGACGACGTGGGAAAGCCCGAAGCGCTCGGGGAACTTGTCGCGCGCGGCGATGACCCAGTCGTGGTCACCGGCGCCGGAGTAGCCAGAGCACAGCAACCCCTTCTCGACACCCGCCTCGTCCATTTCATCGATGAGCTGTTCCAACGAGGTGCCGCGCTCGATGCGCTCGCGCAGTCCGGGGAAGAGGTAGGAGACGTCGTTGCCGTCCGACAGCGGACCGAGATTCGGATTGATCCAGGCATCGACGACACCGGCGGGCAGGTCGAACACGCGATGAGCGTACGGTGGGATCGGGGGCGTGTCAACATAGTCGTTGACAAACCGGAGGTGGGCGTCAACACTGATGTGCAGCGTATCAACACGAGAGTTGACAATGCTAAAGCGCTGCGGCATGCTGCGGCTGTAGGGCGCGG
>DATKFF010000003.1:0-8540 GCA_035511595.1 Solirubrobacteraceae bacterium
GTCCCCCGCCCCGTCGAAGGCATCCGCCGTCGCCTCCGACGGTGCCCCGAACGAGTCGTCCGCGCCGGACGCGGTCGCGGGCGCGCTCGCGGCCGAGCCCGTGCCGGCCGAGGCGGGGGCGGCGCCTCCCGGTCCCCCGCCGAATGGCTCGGCGCCGGCCTACGCGAGCCCATCGGTCAGGCGGCTGGCGCGCGAGCTCGGCATCGAGCTCTCACGCGTGGCCGGCAGCGGCCGCAAAGGACGGATCACAAAGGCCGACCTAGAGCGGCTCGCGCGCGGCGAAACGCCGCCGGCCGGGGCACCCGGCGCCCCGCGTTCCGCCGGGTCGCTCGGGCTCGAGCTCGCGCCGTGGCCGTCACTCGAGTTCGAGAAGTACGGCCCGGTCGAGCGCGTCCCTCGCTCACGGATTCAGAAGATCTCGGCGCCGAACCTCGCCCGCAACTGGGTCACGATCCCGCACGTCACGCACAACGACGAGGCGGATATCACCGAGCTCGAGGCGTGGCGCAAGCAGCTGAACGAGGAGCACGGGCCCGCAGGCGTCAAGGTGACGATGGTGTCGTTCCTGATGCTCGCGTCAGTGGCCGCACTGAAGGAGTTTCCGGAGTTCAATTCCTCGCTCGACGGCGACGAGCTGATCCTCAAGCGCTACTACAACATCGGCTTTGCGGCGGACACCCCGGGCGGGCTCGTCGTGCCGGTGATCAAGGGCGCGGACACCAAGGGTCTGCTCGAGATCGCCGCCGAGCTGAGCGAGCTGTCCGCAAAGGCGCGGGAGGGCAGGCTCGCGCCGGCCGACATCAGCGGCAGCACGTTCACGATCTCCTCGCTCGGTGGGATCGGCGGAACCTCGTTCACGCCGATCGTCAATGCTCCGGAGGTGGCGATCCTGGGAGTGACCCGTGCGGCGATGCAGCCCGTCTGGAACGGCGCGGAGTTCGTCCCGCGACTGATGGTTCCGCTGTCGCTGTCCTACGACCATCGCGTGATCGACGGCGCTCTGGCAGCGCGGTTTGTCGTTTACCTGGTCCGCGTGCTGAGCGATCTGCGCAGGGCCCTGCTGTGAGCCCTGCGCTGGAGGTCCGGGTCCCCGACATCGGGGACTTCACCGACGTACCGGTGATCGAGATCCATGTCGGCGCAGGCGATCAGGTCGCGCTCGAGGATCCGCTGGTCACGCTCGAATCGGACAAGGCGACGATGGACGTCCCGGCGCCGTTCGCCGGCGTCGTATCGCAGTTGCGGGTGGGGATCGGGGACCGCGTGTCGGAGGGCAGCGTGCTGTTGACGCTGGAGATGGACGGGTCCGGTGCCGGCTCGGATGCCGCGGTCGTCGAGGAGCCGGCGCCACCGCCCCCCTCCCCCGACGGCGCGGGCGAGCACGAGGCGCAGGTGGTTGTGCTCGGCGCCGGCGTCGGCGGCTACACCGCCGCTTTCCGCGCCGCCGACCTGGGGCTGAAGACGATCCTGATCGAGCGCCACGAGCGGCTCGGCGGCGTCTGCCTGAACGTCGGCTGCATCCCCTCTAAGGCGCTGCTGCATGCCGCTCGGGTGGTGGCCGAGGCGGAGGAGATGTCGGCGCACGGGATCACCTTCGGGCGCCCGAAGATCGACACCGACGCGTTGCGGGAGTGGAAACAGTCGGTCGTCAACAAGCTCACCGGCGGGCTGGCGCTACTGGCACGCCAGCGCAGCGTTGAGGTCTTCCGCGGCGAGGCCCGCGTGAGCGGCCCGCACACGATCGAGGTCGGCGATCGCACGATCTCGTTCGACAACCTGATCATCGCCGCCGGTTCGCGCTCCGCCACGCTTCCGAACATGCCGGAGGACCCGCGGATCATCGACTCGACCGACGCACTCGAGCTCGACGGCGTGCCGAAGCGGCTGCTCGTGATCGGCGGCGGGATCATCGGCCTCGAGCTCGCGACCGTCTACCACGCGCTCGGCTCGAAGATCACGGTCGTCGAACTGCTGGACCAGCTCATGCCAGGCACGGATCCGGACCTCGTCAAGCCGCTGCAGAAGCGGATCACCGAGCGCTACGAGGCGATCCATACGGAGACGGAGGTCGTCTCGCTCACCCCCCAGAAGAGCGGGATCAAGGTCCAGCTCTCGAGCGGGGACGCCCAGGCCTATGACCGCGTGCTCGTGGCGGTCGGCCGGCGGCCCAACGGCCTCGGGATCGGCGCGGAGGCCGCCGGCGTCGCCGTCGACGAGCGCGGGTTCATCACGGTGGACAGCCACCTGCGCACGAACGTGCCGTGGATCTACGCGATCGGCGACATCGTCGGGGAACCGATGCTCGCGCACAAGGCCTCGCACGAGGGCAAGGTCGCGGCCGAGGTGATCGCGGGAGTGCCCGGGGCCGAGTTCGACCCCCGAGCGATCCCATCGGTGGCGTTCACCGACCCCGAGGTGGCGTGGATGGGCCTGACCGAGACGACTGCGCGTGAGCAGGGGATCGAGTACGAGAAGGCCGTGTTCCCATGGGCCGCCTCGGGCCGCGCACTCGGGCTCGGGCGCGACGAGGGGCTGACGAAGCTACTGGTCGAGCCGGGGACCCTGCGGCTGCTCGGCGCCGGGATGGTCGGCGTGAACGCCGGCGACCTCGTTGCCGAGACCGTGCATGCGCTGGAAATGGGGTCGGACGCCGAGGACATCGCGCTCACGATCCACCCGCACCCCACGCTCTCAGAGACCGTCGCGTTCGCGGCCGAGGTCGCCGCGGGGACGATCACGGACCTGATGCCGCGCCGCGCCCGCCGGCGCTGAGGGCGCCCGCTGTAGCCGTCGGCTACCGGCGCCGGCGCCGAAGTCCCACGAGCGCGAGCGCCGCAGCCGCCGCGCCGAGCGCGCCCTGCCGGACCCGTACCGCGCTCGAGGAGCCGCTACCGCGTGGGCGCGGAGTCACCGCCGGCATCGCGAATTCCTCCGCCGCGAGGACGTCGTGTGGCTCGTCGATGCCGCTGGGGTCCTCGGGCAGGACCACCTGGTGGTGGCGCAGATTGGGGTCCGGAGCGGGGACGGCGAACGCCTCCGCCGCCAGCACGTCGTGCGCGGCCTCGTCCTCCGGCGTCTCAGGTCGGTCTGCTGACATCGCGTGGATGATCCCAGATAGGCCGAGGCGGGACCAGGAGCCGCCTCGACGTCCCTGGGTGCCACGGCGGGGCCCGCTCGTGACGGACCCCCGCCAGCTCGACCCCGGCACCCGCTAATCTAAGTGAGCACGACTTAGATCGACCGCCACCCACGGCGATTGAGTGGTAAACTACTTATTAGTCGTTAGCAACTATCGAAAGTGAAGATTTGAGCCCCATGTCTAGCCGACTACTACTGGTCCCTCTGGACGACGCAGTCGTCTTCCCGGGCATGTCGCTCACCCTAGCCGTTGACGCCGGCGAGGAAGAGCGCGTGATACTCGTTCCCCGGCACGAGCAGAGCTTCGCGAGCATCGGCACCGTCGCAGAGGTCGCCGAAACGGTCCGCCTCCCCGGCGGGGCCCGTGCGGTGACGCTTCAAGGCCTCCACCGCGGGGTCGCCGGCGCCGCGAACACCCTTCCCGACGGACGTCTGTTCGTCGAGGTCGAAGAGCACCCCGATCCCGTCCCCGTCGACGGGCGCACCCGCAACCTAGAGCGTGAGTACCGCGCCGTGGTCGAGGAGATCCTCGACGTGCGTGGCGATGACGGCCGCGTGTCGGCGTTCCTGCGCAGCATCACGGAGCCCGGCGCACTGGCCGACACCTCCGGCTACTCCCCTGACATCTCCTACGAGAACAAGGTCGAACTGCTCCAGACCCTGGACGTGACCGAGCGGCTCGAGCTGGCGCTGAAGTTCCAGCGTGAGCGGCTGGCTGAGCTCCAGGTCCGCAAGCGGATCCGTGAGGACGTCGAGTCCGGCGCTGAGAAGCAGCAGCGTGACTACTTCCTGCGCAAGCAGATGGAGTCGATCCGCAAGGAGCTCGGCGAGGACGACGCCTCTGTCGTCGAGGAGTACCGGACGAAGATCGAAGAGGCCGGGATGCCCGAGGATGTCCGTGAGCAGGCCGAGAAGGAGCTCGGGCGGCTCGAGCGGATGGGCGAGCAGAGCGCCGAGTCGACCGTGATCCGGACATATCTGGATTGGCTGATCGCCGTGCCGTGGAGCAAGCGCTCCGACGAGCGGCTTGACCCCGTGTACGCCCGCGAGGTCCTGGACAAGGACCACGCAGGCCTGGAGGACGTCAAGGACCGGATCGTCGAGTACATCGCGGTCAGGAAGCTGCGGCAGGACCGTGGTATCAACGAGGACAAGCGCTCCGGCGCGATCCTGACCCTGATCGGACCGCCCGGCACCGGCAAGACCTCCATCGGCGAGTCGATCGCCCGCGCCACTGGGCGGGAGTTCGTGCGGATGTCGCTCGGCGGCGTTCGTGACGAGGCCGAGATCCGTGGTCACCGCCGTACATACATCGGCGCTCTCCCGGGCCGGCTCGTCCGGGCCCTGCGGGATGCCGAGACGATGAACCCGGTGATCATGCTCGACGAGGTCGACAAGGTCGGCGCCGATTGGCGCGGCGACCCGAGCTCGGCCCTGCTCGAGGTCCTGGACCCGGCGCAGAACCACAGCTTCCGCGACCACTACCTGGACGTCGAGCTCGACCTGAGTCACGTGCTGTTCATCGCGACGGCCAACGTGGCCGACACGATCCCCGGCCCGCTGCTCGACCGGATGGAGGTGATCCGCTTCGACGGGTACACCACGTCTGAGAAGGTGGCGATCGCCCGGGGCTACCTGTGGCCGCGCCAGCTCGAGCGAAATGGCCTGAAGCCCGAAGAGGTGGAGGTCACCGACGAGCTGCTGAACACCATCGCAACCGAATACACGCGTGAGGCGGGTGTCCGCCAGCTGGAGCGTGAGCTCGGGACGCTGCTTCGCAAGACCGCGACGAAGATCGCGTCCGGCGAGGCACCGGCTCCGATCGTTATCGACCTGGACCAGGTGCGAGACGCCCTCGGGCGGCAGAAGCACTTCCAGGAGTCGGCGATCCGCACGGCGGTGCCCGGAGTGGCAACCGGCCTGGCGGTCACCGGCGCCGGCGGCGACGTGCTGTTCATCGAGGCGACGGCGATGCAGGGCAAGTCCGGTCTGACACTGACCGGCCAGCTCGGTGACGTGATGAAGGAGTCCGCGCAGATCGCGCTCTCCTACGTCCGTGGCCACGCCGAGGAGCTCGGCATCGAGCCAGGTGCGTTCGAAGATCGCTCGTTCCACGTGCACGTCCCGGCGGGCGCGATCCCGAAGGACGGCCCGAGCGCGGGCGTCACGATGGTGACCGCACTGGCCTCGCTGCTCAGCGGGCGCCCGGTCAAGCACACCGTCGGGATGACCGGCGAGGTCACGCTGCAGGGTCGGGTGCTGCCGATCGGCGGCGTCAAGCAGAAGGTGCTCGCGGCACACGCGGCCGGCCTCACCGAAGTGGTCCTGCCGGAGCGCAACCGCGGCGACCTCGACGACGTGCCCGAGGAAGTGCGAGAGGCGATGAAGTTCGACTTCGCGATGACCGTCGACGAGGTCCTGCAGATCGCCCTCGAGCCGGCGCCGCTGCGCTCGGCCGCGTAATCCGACAAGTAACTCCGTAACTCAACGTCCCGGCGAGCCTCGGCCCGCCGGGACGTTTTGCGTTTCGAGGGGCCGGGCGCGGCCGCTACGAATTCACGGCTCGCCGAAGGGGTAACGTGGAGCCATGACGACGATCACCGCACCCGAAGAGCAACACGTCCTCGAGCAGGTCCCCACGCAGCTGTACATCGGCGGCGAATGGCGGGACGGTTCCAAGGGGACGATCCCCGTCGAGGATCCCGCGACCCGCGAGACGCTTGTGGAAGTGGCCGATGCGTCGGTCGCGGACGCGAAGGCGGCGCTCGACGCTGCGATCGAGGCCGGCCCCGCGTGGGCTCAGCACCCGCCGCGTGAGCGCGGCGAGATCCTGCGCCGCGCATTCGACGCGATCATCGAGCGCCAGGACGAGCTCGCCCTGTTGATGACGCTCGAGATGGGCAAGCCGGTCAAGGAGTCGAAGGCCGAGATCGTCTACGGCGCAGAGTTCCTGCGCTGGTTCTCAGAGCAGGCCGTGCGGATCGACGGTCGCTACGCCACCACCCCCAACGGCCAGGGACGCCTGCTGACGATGAAGCAGCCGGTCGGTCCGTGCCTGCTGATCACGCCGTGGAACTTCCCGCTGGCGATGGGCACCCGCAAGGTCGGGCCCGCAATCGCCGCGGGCTGCACGATGGTCGTGAAGCCGGCCCAGCAGACACCGCTGACGATGCTGATGCTGACGAAGATCCTCGAGGAGGCCGGGCTCCCGAAGGGAGTCCTCAACCTGATCACCGCCTCCTCGGCGAGCGAGACCACCGGACCGCTGATCGCCGATCCGCGGCTGCGCAAGCTTTCGTTCACGGGCTCGACCGAGGTCGGCAAGAAGCTGATGGAGCAGGCGTCGCAGAACCTGCTGCGGCTGTCGATGGAGCTCGGCGGCAACGCCCCGTTCATCGTTTTCGAGGACGCCGACCTCGACGAGGCCGTGCAGGGCGCCGTGATCGCGAAGATGCGCAACATCGGCGAGGCGTGCACGGCGGCCAACCGGTTCCACGTCGCCGAGAGCGTGTCCGGCGAGTTCGCCGAGAAGCTCGCCGAGCGGCTGGGCTCGATGAAGGTCGGCCGCGGCACCGAGCCGGACGTCGAGGTCGGGCCGCTGATCGACGGGAACCAGCGTGAGAAGGTCGCCCACCTCGTCGAGGATGCCGTCGACAGGGGCGCTCGCGTGCTCGTCGGTGGCCATTCCCGCGACGGTGCCGGGTACTTCTACGACCCGACCGTGCTCAGCGACGTTCCCGATGACGCCGAGGTGCTGCGCGAGGAGATCTTCGGGCCGGTCGCCCCGGTCAAGGGCTTCCGGAGCGAGGACGAGGCGATCGCCGCGGCCAACAACACCGAGTTCGGGCTCGTCGCGTATGTCTACACGCGTGACGTGAAGCGCGCGCTGCGGGTGGTCGAGCGGCTCCAGACCGGGATGGTCGGGCTCAACCAGGGAATCGTCTCGAACCCCGCCGCCCCGTTTGGCGGGGTCAAGCAATCGGGCTTCGGTCGCGAGGGCGGTCCCGAGGGGATCGAGGAGTACCTCGCGCTCAAGTACGTCGCCGTGAGTCTGTAGCGCCGAGGGGCCAGAAGACCCCGAGGTCTCCTGCCGTTGATGGGTAAAGCCGGAGACGGGCCACCTGGCATGAGCAGCCATCGGCAGGGACCGATGCCAGGCCTCGACCCGTACAAGGGGCAAGAGCTGTGGCTACAGGGCTCGAGAGAGGCTGGAGCACGGAGCGCGCCTGAAGCGGATCCATCAAGGAGGATTCATGCGTCGTATCGCTGTCACCGCAGCGTCGGTCCTAGCGGCCGCGCTCGCGCTAGCCGGGTCGGTCCAAGCCGACGCCGGGGGTAGTCCCGCGTCGGGTTGGCACGTTGGCTATTACACGCCATCCTCCCACGGGGCGCTGTCGTTCGCCGAAGCGGCGAGCGTTCCCGGCGGGGTAGCGGGCCTCAACTTCACGAACCAGCCGAACACCGCCTTGCTGGTGACCAGTCAGCAGGCGCAGTTCGGGAGCCTGCTCGGCAACCTCAACGGCAAGACGATCACGGCTACGTTCTCGATCGCCGGCGCCGACTCGCCCTTCACGTACTTCGGCGAGGGCACGAGTTCGAACCCGTGCGGCACGCCGGCGAATACTCGTCTCTACTTCGAGACCTCGAACGCCGGCGGGTTCGACTTCACCCATTTCTGGTGGGCCAACCCAGATTCCCAGACGCTGGTCAACGGCAACAACCTCACCCTGACCGCGACGGTCGAGCCCGCCGAATGGTCGGACTGGAACGGCCAGAATGGCGCGACAGTCCCGGACGCCTTCGCCTCGGCGGCCGGCAACGTGACGAAGATCGGTCTGTCGTTCGGCGGCGGATGCTTCTTCGAGAACGGCGTCGGTACCGCCGACGGATCGGGCTCGCTAACGCTGGATTCCTACAGCGCCAACTAGGCACAACCGAACGTCCTCCCCACCGGTGCGCCGCGAGGCGCCCGGTGGGGATGGCACGGCGAACGGCGTCGCCCTCGGCCTCAGCCGAGCCGCACCGACAACTTCGAGCTGGCCGTGTGTCCGGCGGCGCTGGCGGTAACGGTGAGCGTGTAGCGCCCCCGTGGAGCGATCGACCCCCCGAGCTTCCGGTTCCAGCTGAGGACATCGAAGCCGGCAACCCCGGCCGCGCGGGCGACCACGGATTCGGTCGCACCCGACGCGACCGACAGCGTCACGGCCGCTGGCGCGCTCAGCGCGTAGCGGACGGTCACCACGCTCGGCGCCACGGTTGCGGCGAACGCGCTGAGCACGATCCGTCCCGACGGGCCCGTGAGGCTGGCCGAGCCGGCGCCGGAGATCCAGCGCAGCTCGGCGTCGTAGGTGTCGGCGATGTAGAGGTCGCCCGAGGAGTCGAGCGCAATCGCGTCGGGATAG
>DATKFF010000004.1:0-6375 GCA_035511595.1 Solirubrobacteraceae bacterium
GTCACCGGACGGGAGCCCGGGCTCGCTCGCCCGCACGCAGTAGCAGCGCACGCGGCGGCCGCCGCGGCGCACTAGAAGCGCGCCGGCCTCCCCCACCAGCCAGACGCCGAGCCGGCCACGCTCGAGCACCAGCCCCGTCCGGGAGTGGAGCTCACGCGGAGGGTGGTCGAGCAGATCGCCGAGCAGGCCCAATGCCCGCCGTTCGGCTTTTCCGCCGGGCGGCTTGGGCGTACGCACGACGCCGGCCCCGCGCGCCGCGTACAGCTCCGGAATCGCCCAGGCGTGGATGAACGCGATCAAGGCGATCGGGGCGAGGATCGGCTTGACGACCGTGAGTCCCACGCCGATCCCGATGAACGGCACCACGAGCGTGAGCGTCGTGAGCGTCCACAACCGGTCCGCGCGCGTCAGCGTGCGCTCGCTGGCGCGCGGGCGCCAGTAGACGGTGGCGAGTTCCGGCAGCGCGGCCGCCGGCGTGGGCGCGCTAGCCACCCGCGATCGGGCGGCGAAGGATCACCGTCGGCGCGTCGAGCGGCAGTTCTCGTACGTGTTCGGCGTGACCTTCGCCGTGTGAGACGACCGCGTAGTAGCCCTGATCGAGCTGCTCACGGAACGCGGACACGGCGGCCTCGACGCTGGCGGGATCCTCGGCGGTCCACTCCGCGAGGGTCGTGTGCCCGGTCTGGTCCATCCGGATGAGTCGTGACATCGCTCCCCCTGTGAAGACGGGTTGCAGGCCCGTCAATCCTACGCCCGGCGGGCCGCCGCGCCTACCCGAGCCGCTCGCGGATCAGGCGGGTCACCTCACCGCCCTCGGCACGGCCCTTCGTCTCACGCATCACGTAGCCGACAAGCGGGCCGATCGCGCGCATGTTTCCCGCGCGCACCTGTTCGGCCGCGTCGGGGTCGGACGCGATCGCCCGATCCACAAGCTCGGCGAGGCCGCCCTCCTCGGCCGAGAGCGCTCCGAGCCCTTCGCGCTCGACGATCTCCTTCGGGTCTCCCCCGTTGTCGACGAGGATCGTCAGCACCTCACGCGCGGCGTCACGACTGACCTGCCTGGCCTTGACCATCGCGACCAGGCTCGCGAGGCTCTCCGGCGCCACCTTCGAATCCGACGGGTCCGAGTCCGAGCCGATCCGCTCGACCAGCTGCGGAATCCAGTTTGCGAGCTCGATCGCGTCCAGCTCGCCGTTGCCGCCCGGGGCCGCTTCGAGCGCGCGCTCGAAGTACTGCGCATGATCGGCTCGGAACGCCAGCTCACGCGCGCGCTCGGCGCTCAAGCCGAGCTGCTGCTCGAAGCGCGCGGCTCGCTCGCGCGGCAGCTCTGACGGCATGTCGGCGCGAGCCGCCTCGATCATCGCCTCGGTCGCGAGCACCGGGCCGAGGTCGGGCTCCGGGAAGTAGCGGTAGTCGTGCGCCTCCTCCTTCGAGCGCAGCGGTGTGAGGCGCCCGGATGCCGGGTCGAAGTGCAGAGTCTCCTGGACGACGGTGCCGCCGCCGTGCAACAGCTCCGCCTGGCGTTCGATCTCGGCCCGGATCCCCTGCTCGAGGAAGCGGAACGAGTTCATGTTCTTCAGCTCGGTCTTGGTCCCGAGCTCGTGGGTTCCCTCCGGCCTGATCGAGACGTTGGCGTCGCAGCGCAGCGAGCCCTGCGACATATCGACGTCCGAGACGCCGAGCTGGCGAAGGGTCTCGCGTAGGTCGATCAGCCAGTCGCGGGCGTGTTCGGGGGAATGCAGGTCTGGCTCGGTCACGATCTCCACCAGCGGCGTGCCGCAGCGATTGAAGTCGACCCAGCTGCGGTCAGCCCCGTGGATGCGGCCGCTCTCCCCGAGATGGTTGAGCTTGGCGGCGTCCTCCTCGAGGTGCGCGCGGTGCAGGCGCACGTCCCCCAGCCGGCCGCCGCGGCACAGCGGGATGTCGTACTGCGAGATCTGGTAGCCCTTCGGATTGTCGGGATAGAAGTAGTTCTTGCGGTGAAAGATCGACCGCTCGGCGATCTCGCATTCGAATGCGAGTCCGATCATCAGCCCGAAGTGGATCGCCCGCTGGTTGACGACCGGGAGGGCGCCGGGCAGACCGAGGCAGACCGGGCAGGTCTGGGTGTTCGGCGCGGCGCCGAACGAGACCTCGCAGCCGCAGAACATCTTCGTCCGAGTCTTCAGCTGGACGTGGATCTCCAGGCCGATCACCGGCTCGTACTCGACGACCGAGGCGCTCATCGCCGGGCCTCGCTCCCGTCAAAGCCGATCGCCCGCTCGAGCGCGTACGCGGCGTCGAGCAGTCGGCTCTCGCCGAATGCCGGGGCCGTGAGCTGGAACCCGACGGGGAGGCCGTCGCTCAGCCCGCATGGGATCGACACGGCGGGGATCCCGGCGAGCGACATCGGCACCGTGCAGAAGTCGTTGAGGTACATCGCGAGCGGGTCGGCGGTCTTCGAGCCGAGCTCGAACGCGGTCCACGGGCTGGTCGGCGTGACGATCAGGTCAAAGCGCTCGAACGCGGCGCGGAAGTCCTCCGCGATCTTCGTGCGAACCTTCTGAGCGGTCCCGTAGTAGGCGTCGTAGTACCCGCTCGAGAGCGCGTATGTCCCGAGCATGATCCGCCGCTTGACCTCCTCGCCGAAGCCCACGGCGCGAGTGCGTTCGTACATCGTGATCAGATCGACGTCGCCGTCGACGCGAAGCCCGTAGCGGACACCGTCGTAGCGCGCGAGGTTGGCGGAGGCCTCCGCGGGCGCGATCAGGTAATAGGCCGACAGCGCGTGGGGCGCGTGCGGCAGGCGGCACGGCTCGATCGACGCGCCGAGCTGCTCGGCGACTTTCAGCGTCGCCTCAAAGCGCTCGCGCACTCCGGGCTCGACCCCGCTCTCGGACCCGATCAGCTCCTCGGGCACCCCGAGCCGTACGCCGTTCAGATCCTCGGCACTGGGCAGCGCGATCTGGCCTGGGAAATCGAGCGAGGTGGCGTCGAACTCGTCACGACCGATCATCTGACGGAGTAGCAGCGCCGCGTCGGTGACGTCACGCGTGAGCGGCCCCGCCTGATCAAGCGAGGACGCGAACGCGATCATCCCGTAACGCGAGCACGCGCCGTAGGTGGGCTTCAGCCCGACCAGCCCGCAGAGCGCCGCGGGCTGGCGGATCGAGCCACCCGTGTCGGTCCCGATCGCCCACGGCGCGAGCCCCGCCGCGACGGCCGCGGCGCTTCCGCCCGAGGATCCCCCCGGCACGCGTCCGCGATCCCACGGGTTCAGCACCGGTCCGAACGCGGAGTTCTCGTTGGACGAGCCCATCGCGAACTCGTCCTGGTTCGTCTTGCCGAGCAGCGGCGCCCCCGCGGCGGCGAGCTTCGAGACGACCGTCGCGGTGTAGGGCGGTCGGTAGCCCTCGAGGATCCGCGACCCGGCTTGGCTCGGGGCTCCCTCCGTGCAGAACAGGTCCTTGACGGCGACGGGCACGCCGGCCAGCGGTGCGCCGGACTCCGCCGAGCCCTCCGGGGCGCTATCGGCGACCCACGTGAACGCGTTCAGGCCGTCGCCGGCAGCGCGCTCGCGATAGAAGTCGAACAGGTCGCGCGGCTCGAGCTCGCGCGCACGGATGCGATCGGCCGCGCCGGCGGCCGTCAGCTCCAGCAGGTCACTCACCTGGCGCTTGCCCGGGGCTGGGGACGCCGAAGCCGAGCCCCGCAGGGGTCTCGACCGGCTCGGGGGCGTTTGCGAGCGCCACCTCGACCGGTAGGCACGGCCGCGGCTCGTCCGCGCGGACCACACCGGCCACGTCGATCACGTGTGACGTCGGGGGCACACCCGCCAGGTCGAGCTCACGGATCTTCTCGATGTGATCGAGCACCTTGGACAGCTCGCCGGCCATCCGCTCGACCTGCTCGTCGTTCAGTTCGAGCCGGGCGAGCCGTGCGACGTGGAGGACCTGCGCGCGATCGAGCATGGAGGCGTCATTCTAGGAGCCACCCTGCTCTCCGAGCCTGACGATCACGATCTCGCCGGGGCCGTCATTGGGCGCGATGCCCTCGAGCCTGAGCGACGCGTAACCGCCGTAGGTGAGCGCGAGCGCACCGAGCAGCGCCACGAACCCGCCGAGCTCGCGGCTGCCTCCAGGCGGATCGATCAGCACCCGGTAGATCAGCCACAGAGTGCTCGCTCCGCCGAACACCGCGACGAACAGGCTCAGCGCCACCGGGATCGCGGGGGCGCGACTCGTGGCCTGGAAGAGCACCAGCGCGAATGCGAGCAAAACGGTCACCAGCAGCAGCCAATGCGCGTTGCTCAGCCCGTGCCAGCCATCGATTGAGCTCTTGACGAGGTACTGCGGCCCGGGCGGCGCGGAGATCGCTGTGACCGAGTACCACGGAAGCAGGAGCATCGACGCGAGCAGCACCAGGGCGCCCGTGCCGACGATCCACTCAGGCCGGCGAAGCCGGGTTCGGTCGAACCGCATCGAGCGGCAGTATCGCCGCTAGCCGGCTGGGGGGCCGGCGGTTCCCGCCGGGCCGGCGGGTGTGGAGGGGACCGTTGGCTGCGGCTTGACGAGCGCCTCTGCGTCGCGCGCCTGGATCGCGTAGTAGACGAGCGCGCTCGCGAGCACGGCCCCGAACCAGAAGCCGAACCCGAGGTTGCTGAAGGTCCCAAGGTGCAGAAGGAACTTCAGCCCCATGAATCCCGCCGCGGCGCTAGCGAGCAAGAACCGCGTCACCGCGCGGCCGCCGCCGATCACCGGAACCTCTGTATGAGGCGAGAACCGCTCGAGCGCGAGGTCGGCCACCAGCGCGAGCAGCGCGATCACCGCCAGCAGGCCAAGCCAGCCGTCGGGCGTATCGACCGCGGACAACGACCCTCCTCCGAAGGCGAGCGTCGTGCCGCGGAAGGTCACGCTCGCGCTGGGCAGACTGAACCACGCGAACTCGAGCAGATCGAACGCAAGGACGAGCGCGAGACCGCCGAGGATCCAATCTTCCCGCCGAACATTCTCCACCCCGGCCACACTAGCGCCCGGGTCGGTTGGACGCCAGGCCTCGCGCGCCGGCACGCGCAACCGGCCCGAACAGGCGCGCTCGCTGCTCGCGGATCGCTTCGTAGGCCCCGAATGCGACCCCGAGCGCCGCGAACATTCCGACCACGCCCCCCAGCTTCTGGTCGGGCACCCGGTCGGGCGACGGTAGCTGCAACAGCACCCTGTAGATGAGCGCCGCGGCAGACAACGTGCCGAGCGCCAGCAGCGCCAGACGCACACGCGCGACCGTGACACGGGTGGGGCGTCCGGCGTGGATCGCCAACGCGCCGAAGGCGACCAGGATCGTCACGAGCAGCAACCACCGGATCACGCTGAGCGCGTCCCAGGCGTTCTCCGAGGTGGCCGCGGGGCTCGAGGTGGCGGCGGCGCCTGGAATCCGGTCGAGGCCGAACCACGCGACACCGAACATCAGCATGAGCAGGGCGAGCGCGCTCGCCGCGCTGATCAGCTCGCCGCGCGTGAGGCCGGCGTTGGGCGCTTCGCGTTCGTCGTCGACGGGTGCGTCGGACATAGCTAAGGGTGCTGCAGCGAGTAGGCGGCGAGTGTGTTGCGCAGCAACATCGCGATCGTCATCGGACCCACGCCACCGGGGACCGGAGAGACGAGCGCGGCCCGCTCGCGCGCCGCCTCGAAGTCGACGTCGCCGCGCAGTCCGGCGTCGGTTCGGTTGATGCCCACGTCGATCACCGCGGCGCCCGGCTTGATGTACTCCGCGCTGACCAGCTCGGGTCTCCCGACGGCGGCGATCAGCACGTCGGCACGCGCGCAGACGCCGGCCAAGTCACGCGTGCGAGAGTGGCAGATGGTCACGGTCGCGTTTCGCTGAAGCAGTAGGAACGAGACGGGCTTGCCGACGAGGTCCGAGCGCCCGACGACCACCGCCTCCGCTCCCTCGAGCGCGACGTCGTAGCTGTCGAGAAGCTCGATGATCCCAAGTGGTGTGCACGGACGCAGCCCGGGCGTCCCTTTGACCAATCGCCCGACCGAGATCGGAGTCAGGCCGTCGACGTCCTTCTCAGGGACGATCAGCCCGGTCAGCGCGGCGCCGTCGAGCCCCTCGGGAACCGGGAGCTGGAGCAGGATCCCGCTGACGTCCGGATCGCGGTTGAAGTCTTCGATCACGGCGGCGACCTCCGCCTGGCTCGAGTCGGCAGCCAGCGGCCGGTGAAAGTCGGCCATCCCCACCTCAGCAGATGCCTTGCGCTTGTTGGTGACGTAGATCGCGGACGCCGGATCTTCGCCCACGAGGATCGTCGCGAGGCCCGGGCTCCGGCCGGTGCGTTCCTTGATCTCGGCCACGTCGCGGGCCACCTCGGCTCGGACGCGAGCGGCGACCTCACGG
>DATKFF010000005.1:0-2517 GCA_035511595.1 Solirubrobacteraceae bacterium
CGAGAGCCCGACCTCGGCGATCTCACGCATCAGCTTGGCGACGTCGGGCAGGGGAATGTGGTGCATCTGGATGTTCTGCCGCGTCGTGATGTGACCCTTGCGTAGCGGGACGTACTTGTCGATCACGTCGGCGAACGCATCGAGCTGGTCGGGCGTGACGCCGCCCATCGGCAGCTTCACGCGGATCATCTGCACGTCGGGCTGGCGCTGGCCGTAGACGCCCTGCTTCAGGCGGAACTTGATGAAGTCGTCCTCCCGGAGATCGCCGCTCAAGAAGCGCGTCGACTCGGTGTCGAAGTCGTCGAACTCGCGCTCCAGGATTGGGATCACGTGCCCGGGGACGTTCTCGACCACCTCGGGGTTGGCGAGCGATCCTTCACGGCCGGCGTGGGCGGTGCCGCGGTCCGTCTTGGCGCTGTCCAGCGATGCGGGCTCCATCGGGGGCCTCCCGGGTCGATCAACGGAGTACCCAAATGTACCAAAAGGCAATCCGAATACCCCTGTTTTGAGGACCGGGGCGGGCGCAGGGCCCGCGTGTCGCGGCAGCGTACGGACCGCGACTGGGGCACGCGCCGACCGGGCCGCGGCGAGCCCCCTGAGGAGGCTCGCCGACGGCCACGGTCAGCGGTGTAAAGACCCGGCGCCGCGGCGGTGGGGGCTCCGCCGCGGCTGCCGGCGCGCTCGCCGCCGGTACCTGTGGTGGCAGGCCGGCATCCGCTGTGGGGGCTGAGCGATGCCAGCGAGCACCGGCGTGTGGGTGAGCACGTCTTCGGCCTCGTCGCTGAGCCACCACAGCGATGAGCCCGGGAAGCTGGTCCTTTCACCGGCGCACAACAACTGCCCCCTGCCCCTCAATCGTGCCCCTTTGCTGCTTGCCCCAAGGCAAGTGTTTTTGGATTGGCCATCCGAGGCCGTTCCAGTCTGCGGTGCGCACGCTCTCACACCGCTTGACGGGTGTCAAGACGTCATACGTCGCCGCCCCGCGGAGGCTGACCGCTCGGTCTCGGCCAGGGCCCGATCAGAGCCAGGGAAGCGGCGGCTCCGGCTGACGCATGATCCCCTCGTTGAGCGACGCCTGCTGCCACGGATTGCGCTTCGGCGGCGGCGCCACCGGGGGCGGCGCGGTCTCACGCATGAACCGCTCGAGCGCCGCCACGACCGCGGCCGCCTCCTCCGGAGAGGCATCCGGGGCGACGATCGTGAGCTTTGGGCGCCGGTTCACGGCCGCCTCAGAGCGGGATGTTGCCGTGCTTGCGCTTCGGCCCGGCGACGCGCTTGTTCTGGAGCGTCTCGAGCGCGGTGATCAGCTTCGGGCGCGTCTCGTGGGGGATGATCACGTCGTCGATGTAGCCGCGCTCGGCCGCGACGTACGGGTTGGCGAAGTGCGCCTTGTAGTCGTTGATCAGCTTCTGGCGACGCTGGTCAGGCGTCGGCGAGGAGGCGATGTCGCGCCGGTAGATGATGTTGACCGCGCCCTCGGGGCCCATCACGGCGACCTCCGCGGTCGGCCACGCGAAGTTGAAGTCCGCGAGCATGTGCTTCGAGGCCATCACGTCGTAGGCGCCGCCATAGGCCTTGCGCGTGATCACGGTGATCTTCGGGACCGTCGCCTCGGTGTACGCGTACAGCAGCTTGGCGCCGTGGCGGATGATGCCGCCCCACTCCTGATTGGTGCCGGGCAGGAAGCCGGGCACGTCGGTGAACGTGATCAGCGGGATGTTGAAGGCGTCGCAGGTCCGCACGAACCGCGCCGCCTTGGCCGAAGAGTCGATGTCGAGTACGCCCGCCAGCTGCGCGGGCTGGTTGCCGACGACGCCGATCGCGTAGCCGTTCAAACGCGCGAACCCGCAGACGATGTTGCGCGCGTAGTGCTCGTGGACCTCGAAGAACTCACCGTCGTCGACGATCAGGCGGATCACGTTGCGCATGTCGTAGGGCTTGTTGGGGTTGTCGGGCACGACGCTGTCGAGCTCGGGGTCCTGTCTCAGCGGATCGTCGGTCGGCTGCACCCGCGGCGGCGTCTCGAGGTTGTTCTGCGGCAGGAACGAGAGCAGGTAGCGGGTGTCCTCCAGGCACTGGTCCTCGTCGTCGCTGGCGAAATGCGCGACGCCCGACTTGGTGTTGTGAGCCATCGCGCCGCCGAGCGACTCGAAGTCGACTTCCTCACCGGTGACGGTCTTGATCACGTCGGGCCCGGTGATGAACATGTGGCTGGTCTCCTTGACCATGAAGATGAAGTCGGTGATCGCCGGCGAGTAGACAGCGCCGCCGGCGCAGGGACCCATGATCAGGCTGATCTGTGGGATCACGCCGCTGCACATCACGTTGCGCACGAACACGTCGCCGTAGGCGCCGAGCGAGACGACCCCCTCCTGAATCCGCGCGCCACCTGAGTCGTTGATCCCGATCACGGGGCAGCCGATCTTGGCCGCCAGGTCCATGATCTTGATCATCTTCTCGCCCATCACCTCGCCGAGCGAGCCGCCGAAGACGGTGAAGTCCTGGCTGAAGACGCAT
>DATKFF010000006.1:0-2143 GCA_035511595.1 Solirubrobacteraceae bacterium
ACGCCATCCCTGGACCAACGCTCGGCCGCAACTGCGAAAGCCTCCTGGGCGGCCTCCTCGGCAAGATCGAAGTCGCCGACGAAGCCGACCAGCGAGGCCAGCACGCGGCCCCACTCGTCGCGGAAGACCCGGTCGATCAGCTTGGTCGCTCCATCAGCGGGCGGACCTCGATCGAGCCCCCCAGCCGCAGGGCCGGGATCCGCGCCGCGACTTCGAGCGCACCGTCGAGATCATTCGCCTCGACCAGGTACCAGCCGCCGAACACCTCCTTGGTGTCCGCATACGGCCCGTCGGTGATCAGCGTCTGGCTCTCGTCCTGGCGCATGGTGGTGGCGGTCTCGGTCGGTTTGAGCGCAGCACCGCCGACCACGCGGGGGTCATCGCGCAGCGCGTAGTACTCGGCCGAAACGGCACGCTGCTCGTCGTCGCTCAGACCCGCGAATTCGTCGGGCCGCCGATAGATCAACAGTGCGTATTGCAAGACGTCCTCCTCTGTACGAGATACCACGATCAGCTACGGGCCCGGACGTAGGTGAGTCGGGCAGCGGCGCCCGAACGCTCAACCCCGACCAGCTCCAGCACCGCCGGCCCGGCGAGCTGGTCGAACAGACGCCGGCCTGCTCCAAGCACGATCGGGAAGACCAGTAGCCGGATCTCGTCGATCAGGTCCCGCTCGCTGAGAGCGCGCACGATGCTCGCGCTCCCAGTGATCACAAGCTCGCCGGACTGCTTGCGACGCGCCACCTCGTCCTCGAGCTCGCCTTCAAGGATGCTCGAGTTGCTCCACGCTTCGACCCGCGGCCGAGACCTGGACACGACCAGCTTCGGAATCCGGTTCATGTTGGTCGAGAACTCATCGTCCCGGCCCGGCCAGATTTGTGCGAACCGCTCCCAGGTAGCGCGGCCCAGCAGCAGCGTGCCGGTGTCGAACAGCTCGCCGAGCTTGAACTTGTCGCCTGCCACGGCCTCGGGGCCGAACCGGAACGCCCAGCCTCCGTGCTCGAATCCCTCCCTGCCGTCTGGGTCGTGCATCACTCCGTCGAGCGTGACGAACTCGATCACGATGACCCGTCCCATGCGCTCCACCTCCTTGGGGGTTGTTTCCCATACGACGAACGGGACGCCCCAAGCGGGACAAGCGTGAAGTTTCAGCGCCCTCTTCCACGCTTGGGGCACGTGGGCGCTTCCCGCTCGGCCACGAACGCGTGTTCGTGGCCGGGCTAGACTGGATCCGGTGTCGTTCGTCGTCCAACCCTCGCTGTTTGGCTCCTTGGGCGAAGTCGGCGTCGCCGAGCTCGGCACCGCCGTCGAGCGGAGGCCGTTATCCGAAGGAGCCTGGGTTGACCTGCGGCCGGGCTTCGTCACCGCGGCGGACGAACTCTTCGATGCGCTGGCCAGCACCGTGGCGTGGCACGAGGAGCAGATGCATATCTACGACAGCACCGTGCGGGTTCCGCGCCTCCTGGCGCGCTACCCGCAGGACGAATCGCTGCCCCATCCCGTGCTCGATGAGGCGCGTTCGGCGCTGAATGCCCACTACGCCGAGGAGCTCGGCGAGCCGTTCGTCAGCGTCGGGATGTGCCTGTACCGCGATGGTCGCGACAGCGTGGCCTGGCACGGGGACCGCATCGCCCGCGAGAGCCCGCGCGACACGATGGTGGCGATCGTCTCGCTCGGCGCCACGCGACCCTTCGGGCTACGGCCCAAGTCGGGCGGTCGGGCACTGCGGTTTAGCGTCGGCCACGGGGACCTGCTTGTGATGGGCGGAAGCTGCCAGCGGACCTGGCTGCACGGCATCCCCAAAATCGCCAACTGCCTGGGCGCGCGGATCAGCATCCAATTCCGCCCGCACTGGGGCGACAACCTCGGCAAGCCCGCCGCCGAGGGTCGCGACCGGTAATTGTCCGAGAGCTACGCGGTTGGGGCGGGGGCTGACGGGTCGTTCTGCCAGAGGCCGAACTCGTTGCCCTGAGGGTCCTTGCAGGTCGCGAACCAGCCCATTCCCGGAACAGGCCCCGGTTCGTTCGCCTCGCCCCCTAGTTGTTTCACGCGAGCGGCGCCGTCGTTGATGTCGTCGACGTCGAAGTAGACCCGGATCCCGTGCTTGCCGGGTTCCATGTTGGTGATCGCACCGCCGGTCTGT
>DATKFF010000007.1:0-3355 GCA_035511595.1 Solirubrobacteraceae bacterium
CCCGTGGCGCGCGCCTGCAACGAGATGTTGCGGATCGATTCCGTCCGCGCCGAATATTCGAGAAGGATCGGCACCGTCTTCTTGACCACGGCGGCCACCGGAACCGGCATGACGAAGCCATGTTGCGCCGAAGCCGACGCGTCGGCAGCGTCGCCTTTCTCCTGGTTTCGATCAAGAAAATAGGCGGCCGTGGCGGCAGCCGCCGCGAGCAGCACCTTCCGGCGAGTAGTCAAGGAGATCTCCAGGGTCGAGGGGAGCCCGCACCGGCCCGCCTCGTGCTTCGGCTCGCTCGCCGCTCGCCTTGAGTGCCCCGTCAGCGAGTGGACGTTCGGCCGCGGTCCGTAACTTGTGGCATCGGATGCCGACCACCTACACGACCGTCCGCCACGACCGCGGCGATGACGAGGTCGCCGTCGAGGAGCCGCTCGAGATCCGCGTCGACGGTGAGCCGCTGGCGGTGACGATGCGGACGCCTGGGCACGACGAAGAGCTGGCGCTGGGCTTTCTCTACGGCGAAGGCCTGATCACGGGCCCGCGCGCGGCCGGGCCGACGAAGGACTTCGCAGCCAACACGGTCGAGGTCGCCGGCCCGCTCGAGCGTGATCCCGGCCGGCGGCGGTTCTACACGACCTCGTCGTGCGGGGTCTGCGGAAAGGGCGCGCTCGAGGAGGTCGCGGTCGCGAGCGCGACGCTTCCAGATGGCCCGGCCGTGCCGCGCTCGCTGCTCGCGCGGCTGCCCGACCTGCTCGAGCAGCCGACGTTCGAGCGAACGGGCGGCCTGCACGCGACCGGGCTATTCGATCCGGACGGGCGGCTGCTGCTTGTCCGCGAGGACGTCGGGCGACACAACGCGATGGACAAGGTCATCGGCCGCGCGCTGCTCGACGGCCTGGTGCCGCTCGGCGAGCGACTGCTGTGCGTCAGCGGGCGGCTGTCGTTCGAGCTGGTGCAGAAGGCCGCGGTCGCCGGCGCGCCGATCCTCGTCGGCGTCGGCGCGCCCAGCTCGCTGGCGATCTCGCTCGCCGATGAGCGCGGGATCACGCTGTGCGGCTTTGCGCGGCGCGGAAACGTGAACGTTTACACGCACGCGCGGCGGGTCACGAGGGCTGGCTAGCGGCCGGCGGCCAGCGACGCCAGGCCCTCGAGCTCTGCCTCGGAAGACCACGCGCCGACGGACGCGCGGACCAGCCCGAACGCCGGAATGCTCCGCACCACGAAGCCCTCGGCGGCCAGCCGCTCCACCTCCGCTGCCGGGTCCTCCGCCTTCCAGGAAACCAGCGTCGAGCGCCCGCGCGGCCCGACCCGGAGCCCGAGCTCGGCCAGGCGCTCGGCGAGCCACGCCGCCAGCGCCGCGGCGCGCTCGTGGACCCACTCCCACCCCGCCTCGGCGAGCACGTCCAGCGAGGCCAAGGCGGCCGTGCTGCGGATCCCCGCCGGGAAGCCGTGGTCAAGGCGCTTGCCGCCCTCGGCGAGCTCGAACTCGAGCGCCTGCGCCGGATCGGCCAGCGAGCCGTATCCGGGCCACGGGACCAGCAGCTGATCGAGGCGGTCCCCGCGCACGAACAGGCAGCCGCTTCCCTCGGGGCCGCACAGCCACTTCTGGCCAGAGGCGGCGTAGAAGTCGCAGCCGAGCGCACGCACATCGACCGGGACAGCGCCGAGCGCCTGCGCCGCATCGAGCAGCACGGGAACCCCGGTCGCCGTCAGTGCGCGTACGTCGGCCACACGTCCGCTGACCCACGAAACGTGCGAGCAGGCGATCAGCCGCGTCGAGCGCGACACGGCCTCGACGAGCTCGGTGAACGGCACGACCTTGACCTCGATCCCGAACCGGCGGCGGGCAAGTCCGAGCGGCGCCAGCAGTCCCGGGTGCTCCTCGTCGCTGGTGATGATCTCGTCGCCGGCGTGCAGATCGAGACCCCCGAGCACGGTGTTGACGCCATCGGTGGTCGAGCCGGTGAGCGCCACCTCGGTCTCGTCGCACCCGAGGAGGCCGGCGTAGGAACCGCGCAGCCGCGTGGCCAGCTCCATCAGCTCATCGAAGTACTCGTGACCGCAGCGCCCATGCGAGACCTCGCGGTCGATCCGCGCGTGCACCGCCTCGGCGGCGCGCCGCGGGAGCGGGCCCTCGGTCCCGGCGTTGAGGTAGGCGACGCGCTGGAACACCGGGAACTGCGAGCGGAAGCTGGCGGGATCGGGACCGGTACTCATCCGGACATTTCTATCGATCCGGCTCGTGAACTGGCGTCCGTCAGCTGGCTGACTTGCCCGCGGCGTCCGCCGTCTCGGCGGCGTTGCCGGTGCCGCCGTCGCTGCCGCCCCGCTCGGCGAGCTCGCGCTTGAGCACCTTGCCGGTCGCGTTGCGGGGCAGTTCCTCGACGAACACCACCTCACGCGGGACCTTGTAGCGGGCGAGGTTGTCCTTGACGTAGTCCTTGATCTCGTCCTCGCTGAGCTGGGCACCGCCGCGCAGGACGACGAACGCCTTCAGCCGCTGGCCGAACTTCTCGTCGTCGACGCCGATCGCCGCCGCCTCCTGGATCTGGTCGTGGCCGGCCAGCAGCTCCTCGACCTCCGCCGGGAACACGTTCTCCCCGCCGGAGACGATCATCTCGTCGTCGCGCCCGTCGATGTAGAGGTGACCGTGCTGGTCGAAGTGGCCGACGTCGCCCGACGACATCAGACCGCCGATCGACTCCTTGCTGCCGCCGCCCGTGTAGCCCTCGAACTGCGAGACGTTGCCGACGAAGATCCGCCCGGTCGCTCCAGCGGGGAGCTCGCGGCCGTCGTCGTCGAGGATCTTCACCACCGAGCCGCGCGCGACCTTGCCGACGGTCGACGGCTCGGCCTCGAGGTCTTCGGGCGTCGCGATCGTCGCGTAGGAGATTTCGGTTGAGCCATAGAGGTTGTAGAGGACCGGGCCGAACGCGTCGATCGCGCGGGCCGCCAGGTCGGCGCCGAGTGCAGAGCCGGACACGAAGATGATCCGAAGCGACGAGGTGTCGTGCTGCTTGATCTTGTCCTCGCCCAGCTCGAGCGTGCGCTGGAGCATCACCGGGACCATCACCATCGCGGTCGCGCGGTGGCGCTCGAGGCTGTCAAGCGTCTGCTCGGGATCGAACCGGCGGCGCAGGACCAGCGTCGAACCCAATCCGATCCCGACGACGGCCTGCGCGAACCCGAGCGCGTGGAACATCGGCACGCACAGCTCGGTCACCTCACCGGCCTTGAACGGGACCTTGCTGAGCAGCCCGCCGAGCAGCCCCAGCGACCTCGGCTCGGTCCGAGGCGCGCCCTTCGGCGTACCGGTCGTGCCGCTGGTGAGGATCGTGATCCGGGGCGCGGTCCGCGTCCG
>DATKFF010000008.1:0-9913 GCA_035511595.1 Solirubrobacteraceae bacterium
CGCCGATCACGATCCCCTTCTGCGACTCGGTCTCGACCAGCAGCACCGCCTCGATCCGGACCAGGTCTGGGCTCGTGGCATCGATCATCTCGACCTGGACCTCGACGGCGTGCGGGATCTCCTCACGGGTGCGGCGGAGCACCTGCTCCCGGATCAGCTCTGCGAGCCGGACGTGCTCGGTCTGGTCGGAGAGCTGGTCGGGCTCGAAGTACAGCGGGCCCTCGGGCAGCAGCGCTGCGAGGTGCTCGACCAGCGGTCCGAGGCCCGAGCCGGCGCGCGCCGAGACCGGGAAGACCTCGCCGGCGATCCCGAGGTCGGCCGCTGCCTGCAGCGTCGCCGCGGCCCTCCCCCGGCTTACCGCGTCGAGCTTGTTGACCGCCAGCACGACCGGCACGGGCGCGTTCCGGAGCAATCCCGCGATGAACCGGTCGCCGGGCCCGATCCCCTCCTCGGCGTTGACCACGAACAGGCAGCCGTCGGCGTCCGAGAGCTCACGCTCGACACGCCGCTGCATCCGTTCGGTCAGCGCGTCGCGCGGTCGCTGTACGCCCGGGAGGTCGACCAGCACGAGCTGCCATCCCGGGCCGGTGGCGATCCCGCGAATCGCACGGCGCGTGGTCTGCGGCTTGTCCGAGACGATCGCGACCTTCGCGCCGACGATCGCGTTCGCGAGCGTCGACTTGCCGACATTGGGGCGCCCGGCGAGCGCGATGAAGCCCGATCGGGTCGGCTGGTGCTCGGCGGCGCGGGGCGCGCCTAACCGATCCACCGCATCAGCTCCGCCTGCAGCGCCAGCATCTCGCCCTCGTCGGTCTCGTGATCCATCCCGCTCAGATGCAGCGCGCCGTGCACGATCGCCTCGCGCACGTCGGCGGTGTGCTCGGGGCAGACCACGATGTCCCCCAGCTCGCGCGGGCCCGCGGTCGGGCCGTCCTCGTCGACCGTGAACGAGAGCACGTCGGTCGGTTCGTCATGGTGGCGGAACTGGCTGTTGAGCTCACGGATCCGCTCCCCGGAGACGAACTCGACAGCCACGTGGCCGTCGCTGATCCCCGCCGAGGACAGCGCCAGCGTGCACAGCTCCTCCACCTCCGCCGGTGTTGGCCCGTCGAACCCGTCCTCGGAACCCGCCGGGGCGACCACCTCGGCTCCGATCACGTCGACCTCGAGCACGCGCTATGCCCGCCTGCGCGGTCGCAGCTCGGGCGCGAGCCGCTGCGCATGCTCGTCGTAGGCAGCGACGATCCTCCGCACCAGCTTGTGGCGCACGACGTCCTCCTCGCCGAAGCGGACGAACTCGATCCCCTCGACCTCCTTCAGCACGTCGGCGACCATCACCAGCCCGGACTCCTGTTCACGGGGGAGATCGATCTGCGTCACGTCACCCGTGACGACCATCTTCGAGTTGAAGCCGAGCCGCGTGAGGAACATCTTCATCTGCTCGGGGGTCGTGTTCTGCGCCTCGTCGAGGATGATGAAGCTGTCGTTCAGCGAGCGGCCCCGCATGAATGCCAGCGGCGCGACCTCGATCGCCCCGCGCTCGAGGTGCTGGGAGACGCGGTCGGGTTCGAGCATGTCGTGCAGCGCGTCGAACAGCGGCCGCAGGTACGGGTCGACCTTGGCCATCAGGTCGCCGGGAAGGAAGCCAAGCCGCTCGCCCGCCTCCACCGCGGGGCGCGTGAGGATGATCCGGTTGACCTCACGGCGGCTGAGCGCGGCAGCCGCCAGCGCGACGGCCAGGAACGTCTTGCCGGTTCCCGCCGGGCCGATCCCGAAGGTGATCGTGTTCTGGCGGATCGAGTCGACGTAGCGCTTCTGGTTGACGGTCTTCGGCGCGACCTTGTTCGCGCGGTGGCGCCAGACGACGTCGTCGAGGATCTCGGCAGGGGACTCGTGCGCGTCGAGCGCGCGGGTGACCGCCTCGATCGTCCCCGGAGCGATCTCGTGCCCCTGCTCGATCAGCTCCGCCAGCTCGTTGACCACGGCCTCGGCGGTCTCGACCGCCTCGTTCGGGCCGTCGAGCGTGAGCACGTTGCCCCGCAGAAAGACATCGCAATCGAGGTGGCCCTCGAGCGCCCGCAGCACGGTGTCGCCGCTGCCGGCGAGCTCGCTCGCAACCGCGTTGTCGAGCTCAAGCTGCTTACGCAATCGATGCCTCGTTACGACCCAAGAGCCTCCCGCACCCGCGCGGAGACGCGCTTGCCGTCGGCGCGGCCCCCGGTTCTGGCCATCACGGCCTTCATCACCTGTCCCATGTCCTTAGCGTCGCTGGCGCCGGTCTGCGCGATCGCCTCCGCGATCATCGCGTCGAGCTCGGCGTCGTCGAGCTCCGCCGGCAGATAGCTCTGGATCAGGTCGGCCTCGGACTCCTCCTTGTCGGCCAGCTCCGGGCGTCCGCCGCCGCGGAACTGCTCGGCCGCCTCGAGCCGGCGCTTGCGCTCACGCCGGAGCACCGCGAGCTCGTCGCCGCCGCCGTCCTTCTCGGCCTTCTGCAGCTCGGAAAGGACGAGCCGGAGTGCGGCTACGCGCTCGCGCTCGTAGGACTTCATCGCGCTGGTCATGTCAGCGCGCACCTGATCGATGACGCTCACGTCCTTCAGGATAGTCCCGGCGCCTCCGGAACCCGGCAGGCGATTCCGTCGGCGTGCAGCTCGTCGCACAAGACATCGACCAGCTGTCCACGCCGCGCGGCCCCGGCGGGGAGGTAGCACCGGGTGTAATCGGCCGTGTAGCCCGAGCATTGCGAGTCGGCGACCTTGTCGACGAGTACCCGCGCTCGGCCGCCGAGCTTGGCCGTGCGGTGCCGCCGCGAGCGCAGCTCGGAACGCCCCCGGAGCTCACGTGAGCGGCGCTTCTTCTCCTCCGGCGAGACCGCGTCGCCGAGGCCATCGGCCACCGTTCCGGGGCGCGGCGAGTATGAGAACGCGTGCACGCGGCTGATCCCGGCCGCGTCGACCGCGTCGAGCGTCCGGTGGAACGCCTCATCGGACTCGGTCGGGAAGCCGACGATCACGTCGGTGGTGATGTTCACGTCAGGGACCGCCGTCCTGAGCGAGGCGACCTGGTCGAGATACTCGCTCGCCCCGTAATGGCGCCCCATGTCGTGCAGCACCCCGTCGTCGCCCGACTGCATCGGGATGTGGAGGTGCGGGCACACCTTCGGCTCGGTCGCGAGCGCCTCGACGAGTGAGTCCTTGACGTGGATCACCTCGACGCTCGAGAGTCGCACCCGCTCGATCCCGGGTACCCGCGCCGCCTCCATCATCAACTCGCCGAGCTCCAGCCCCCGCTCGGGATCCCGGTAGTCCCCCACGCTGATGCCGGTGATCACGACCTCCGGCTGACCCTGTCGCACGCGGCGACGAACCTCGTCGAGCACGGCACTCGCCGGCCGTGAGCGGGCTGCGCCGCGGACCGTCGGGATGATGCAGTACGCGCAGTGGCAGTCGCAGCCGTCCTGGACCTTGACGAAGCCGCGCGTGCGCGTGGCCATCTCGGTCCGAGCCTCGCGAGCGAGCACGTCGTGCTCGAGGTCGGCGCACCCGCCGAGCCCCTCGGCCATCGCCGCGGCGACCTCGTCGGCGGTGCCGGGGAACGGCTTCACGCGCGGATCGATCTGCGCGAACTGCCCGGCGTCGAGGTTGACGGCGCAGCCGCCGACGTACACCTCGCTCGCGGTCCTCAGCGAGCGCCTGACCGACTGCCGCGATTTCCCTTCGGCCTCGCGCGTGATGCAGCAGGTGTTGATCACGTGCAGTTCGGCGTCGGCCTCGGGAGCCTCGCTGTGCCCGGCGGCGAGCAGCGCCTGCCGCGCGAGCATCGCGTCAGCCTGGGAGACCTTGCAGCCGAGGACCTTCACCGCGAACGTCGCCACACGGGGCAAGCTAGTGGATCGCGATCCTCGAGAGCCGCTTCTCGAACCACAGGTGCGCGAACGGCTCGTGATTGAACGCCGGCACCTCCCGGTAGCCGGCGGAGCGGTACATCGTGATCGCCTCGATCAGCGCCTTGTTGGTGTCAAGGCGTGCGGCAGGGGCCCCTCGCTCGCGGGCCAGCGCCTCGAGCTCCTCGAGCAGGCGCCGCCCGATGCCGAGTCCGCGCGCCGACTCGGCCACCCACATTCGCTTGATGTCAGAGGGGCCGTCCGCCTGGTGCTTGACCGCGCCGCAGCCGACCGGCTCGCCGCGTAGATATGCGACCAGGAAGGCCCCGACCGGCGCCCGCAGCTCGTGCGGCTCCGCCGAGGTCCCCTTGCTCGGGTCAAACGGCGCGTCCGAGCGGCGGTTCAGCTCGGCGAAGTACGCGCGCAGGCAGCGGCGAGCGTCTGCCCCGGCCGGGTCGACGACGCGGATCGCGACGATCGACCTCGTCAGCAGTCGCTCGACATCACGCATCGCGGCCACCAGCTCCGCCCGATCGTCGTCGTGGAGTGACGCGAGCATCGACCAAGCCAGGTCGTCGCTGCGTTCGTCGAGCAGGGCACGCTCGGCGAGCCCCGCCGGCGTCAGCCGCGCCACGCGGATCCGCCCGTCGAGCTCGCTCTGGCTCAATCGCACCAGCCCGTCCGCCTCGAGGCCGCGCAGCAGTCGGCTCAGTTGACCGGAGTCGAGCCCCAGCCGCGACCGCAGCGAGCGCACCTCGCAGCCCTCGCTGCCGATCTCCCAGATCACGCGTGAGGCCCCCAACGGCCGGGCGCGCGCCAGGTACTGATCGCTCAGCGCCCCGACGCGCTGGGTGACGGCCCGGTTGAAGCGCCGGACCTGGGCGATCATCGCGTCCTGTGCCATTTCTCTGACCTTGGTCAGAGAATACGTCACCGCTCCAGGATGAGCGCGATCCAGTCGCCGCCGGTAAGCCGGCCGGTCTCGTTCAGCCCGATCCCGGCGAACGCTTGCGCGACCGGGTCCCCGTCCGAGCGCAACAGGCCGCCGGCGATCACGCGCTCGGGGCGGAGCGCGGTCCCCGTCAGGCGCCGCACCCAGGCGAACAGCAGCGGCGCCAGCAGGTTCGCGGACACCGTCGGCGTGACCGACGTCTCCACCGGGTCGACGCGAAGGTCGTAGCGGCGGCAATCCAGGCCGACGGAGTTGACCCGCGCGTTCGCGACCGTCGCCTCGACCGCGGCCGGGTCGTAGTCGAGCGCCAGCACCGGCCCCCACCCGAGCTTCGCCGCGACGACCGACAGGACGCCCGACCCGCATCCCAGATCGACGAGCGGGCCCTCGCCGGGCGCCAGCTCGAGCAGCGCCTCGAGGCACAGCCGCGTTGTCGCGTGCGCGCCCGTTCCGAACACCTGGCCGGGATCGATCACGATCTCGACCGCCGCCCCGGCGGCTGGCTCCCACGGCGGCCTGACCGCGAGCCGGTCGCCGATCACGAGCGGGCGGTGAAACTCGCGCCAGCGCTCGGCCCAGTCGTCGGCGATCTCCTCGGTCGAGATGTCGACGAGCGCGTCGCCGGCGGCCGCCTGCAGGTCAGGGAGCGCCGGGAGCTCGCCGGGCGCGCCGTACACGGCGTACTCGACGTCGCCGTCCGGCAGCGCCTTCTCCTCGACCCCGCCCGGCGCGAGCTCGAGCAGCTCCGCCAGCACCAGCTCGGCGTGCTCGGGGCTGACGCGGACGGCGAGGCGGATCAACCGCCGAACGCGCGCCTGAGCTTGCTGAACACGCCTTCTTCGGAGCTGAGGTTGTGGTCGGTCAGCGAGCCGGCGAGTTGCTCGAGCAGGTCGCGCTGCTCGCGGTCGAGGTGGCGCGGGACCACAACGTTGACGACTACCCGGAGGTTTCCGTGGTGGCGGCCGCGGAGCGCCGGCATGCCGGCACCGCGGACGGTCAAGCTCTCGTGCGGCTGGGTGCCAGCCGGGATCTCGAGCTCAACGGAACCGTCGACCGTCGGGACCTCGACCGTCGTCCCGAGCGCCGCCAGCGGCGCGGACACATCGACGGCGGTGACGAGGTCGTCTCCGTCGCGCACGAAGCGTGGGTCCTCCCGCACGCGTACGAGCACGTACAGGTCGCCAGGCGGTCCGCCGCGCTCGCCCGCGTGGCCGCGGCCCGCGATCCGGATCCGCTGGCCGTCGGCGATTCCGGCGGGAACGTCGACCGACACCTTCGGGCGCTCGACCGTGCGCCCGCGCCCCCGGCACACCTTGCAGGGCTCGCGCGGGACGCGGCCCTCGCCGTGGCAGACGTCGCATACGGCCGCCCGGACCACCTGGCCGAACGGGGTTCGGGAGACCGCGCGCAGCTGACCGGTTCCCTCGCAGCGCGAGCAGGTCTCGATCGGCGTGCCCGGCTCCGCGCCGTTGCCGCGGCAGTGCTCGCACAGCCCGACGGCCTCGTAGCTGACCTCGACGCTCGTCCCGTGGGCTGCCCCGCCGAGGTCGATCTCCGTGACCACGGCCACGTCACCGCCCTGGACCGCGCCGCCGGGCCGGGCCGCGCCGCCGAACAGGTCGCCGAACGCGCCGGCCCCGCCGAAGAACGCGTCGAACAGGTCGGAGACCGACCCGAAGCCCTCGAAGTTCGGCGCGTAGCCGCCGCTGCGCAGGCCATCGTGACCGAAGCGGTCATAGGTCGCACGGCGCTCGGCGTCCGACAGGACCTCGTAGGCCTCGGCGGCCTCCTTGAACTTGTCCTCCGCGTCGGGGTCGTGGCTGTTGACGTCGGGGTGCAACTCTCGCGCGAGCTTGCGGAACGCCTTCTTGATGGTGTTCTCGTCGGCGTCCCGCGGGACCCCGAGCACGTCGTAGTAGTCGCGTGTGGCACTCATCGGGTCACCGCTCGTCGTAGACCTCGGCGACGAAGCTCGACAGCTGCGCCGCGGCGTCACGGACCGAGCGGATCGCGCGCCCGTAGTCCATCCGCAGCGGGCCGATTACGGACACCGCCCCGAGCCGGCGCTGAGGCAACCCGTACCCGGCCGCGACGAGCGTGGTCGAGCGCAGCCCGGCGGCACGGTTCTCGGTCCCGATCCGGACGACCACGCCCCGTTCGGTCAGCGCTGTCCGGATCACCGCGAGCAGCGTCACCCGGCGCTCGAGCATGTCCATCAGCGCGTTCAGGTCGGAGGCGTCCTCCCAGCGATCGTCACGCAGCAGGCGCGAGGCGCCGTCGACGTAGAGCGCCTCGGTCGAACCTTCCTCGAGGTCGGTGAACACGGGCGCGAGCGCGTCGATGAAGTCCGACTCCGAGCTCGACAGCGAGGGGTCGTGGAGGCGCTGGTGGAGCATTCTGGCCCCCAGCCCGAACCCCACCAGGCGCTCGTTGAAGTAGCTGGCGGCCCAGTCGGCGAGGCCTGGGTCGACGGGCCGGGAGAAGGTGAACAGCCGCTTGGTGACACCGCCCGTCGACGTGATCACGACGACCATCAGCAGCTGCGGTTGGAGCAGCAGGACCTCAACGTGCCTGATCGTCGACGTCTCGATCGGCGGGGCCGTGACGATCGCCAGCAGGTTCGTGACCTGGGAGAGGGTCTCCGTCGTCAGCTGCATCGCCTCGTCGAGTTCACGGCGGACCAGCGACAGCGACAGCCGCGGCGCGTCGCCCTCGGTGCCGGACGCCAGCAGCCGATCGACGAAGTAGCGGTAGCCCGCCTCGGTCGGGATCCGGCCGGCGGAGGTGTGCGGGTGGGCGAGTAGCCCCTGCTCCTCGAGCGTCGCGAGCTCGGTGCGGATCGTCGACGGGCCCCACTCCACCTCTGCGGAGAGCAGCTTCGAACCCACCGGCGCGCCGCCCTCGAGGTATTCCTCGACGACCTTGCGCAGCACCAGCTCTTGTCGATCTGTCAGCACGGACCTGATTCTAGGTCGGCGCCGGCGGTGTTCAGAGAGTTACTTCGGCGACCGCGTTGCGAATGATGCGGTTGCCCGACTGCGCCGCCTCGGCCTCGATCGTGGCGGCGGCGCCATCTGCGGTGGTGACCGTACCCGATACGACGATCTCCTCGTCCAGCTGGCCCATCCCCCTGAACTGGACCGACAGCCGTTTCAGCTTGTCGGGGCCGCCGGCCGCGTCGGTCACCGCGCGGGCGACCTGCGCCATCGTCCATAGGCCGTGGAGGATGCGGCCGGGAAGCCCGACCTGCTTGGCGAAGTCCTCGTCGATGTGGATCGGGTTGAAGTCGCCGGAGGCACCCGCGTACCGGACCGTCAGGAACCGGTCCGGCGTGACCTTCAGCTCGATCGGGTCGCCCTGGTTCACGACCCACCCCGCACGATCTGGGTCCATGTGCCGGTGCAGACGTTCTCGCCGCGCTGGTTCTCCGACACGGTCTCGAACACGTAGAACGCCATCCCGCCGCGGTCGGAGATGTCCTTGACGGACGCGGTCGTGGTGATCTCGTCGCCGGCGACGACGACCGGACCCCAGACGAACTCCTGGCCGGCGTGGACCATCATCGCGAAGTTGATCCCCACCTCGGGGTCGAGGATCGCCGGGCCGACCGACCGCGCGCCGTAAACGACCGCGAACATCGGCGGCGCGACCACGTCGGCGTAGCCCGCCTCGCGCGCCGTGTCGACGTCGAAATGCAGGGGGTTGGTCTCGCCGACGGCGGCCGCGTACTCACGGATCTTCTCGCGGCCAACCGCGTAGTCCGACGGCGAATAGGTCTTGCCGATCGCTTCGGTCTTGAGCGCCATGCGAGGCGGCAGTCTCTCAGATGATCACGGGCACGGCACCGCCGTCGACCGACCACGCTGCGCCGGTCACGTAGGAGGCGGCCTCCGAACAGAGCAACGCGATCACCGCGGCGATCTCCTGCTCGGTACCGAGCCGCCCGATCGGGACGCCGTCGGCGAGCGCTTCGAGCACCCGCTCGCGGCTGGTTCCCTGAGCCTCGGCGGCCTGGTCGGCCATCCCGCCGGGCCCGGTCCACAGCTCGGTGGCGACCGGCCCGGGGGTGACCGCGTTGACCAGCACGCCGCGCCGCGCGTAGAGGTCGGCGAACGCGCGTGACAGCGACAGCTCCGCTGCCTTGGTCACCGAGTAGGCCATGTTGCGTGAGCTGGGGCGCTTTCCGGAGGACGAGGAGACGTTGACGATCCGCCCCCAGCCGCGCTCGGCCATCGCCGGCGCGAGCGCCCGCATCAGCCGCATCGGACCCATGACGTGCAGCTCCCACTGCGCCTGCCAGTCCTCGTCCGTCAGCTCGTCGAGCGACCGGACCGCGCTCGTCCCCGCGTTGTTGACGAGCGCATCGATCCGGCCGAAGCGTTCGAGGCACACTTGCGCGATGCGCTCGCCCGCGTCGGCGGCGGTGATGTCGAGCGCGAGCGGCTCGGCTCGCCCGCCGGCCTTCGCACACGCCTCAGCCGCGGCGGCAAGCGCATCGGGCTCTCGTGCGACGAGCAGAACCGATGCGCGCTCGCCCGCGAGCGTGACCGCCGCCGCCCTTCCGATCCCGGCGGAGGCTCCGGTGACGATGCAGACGCGATCGCGCAGGCCGAGGTCCATTGGCCTGAGGATTTCACACGGCTGCCCTACGACGAGATGCGCGGGATCGGCGCCGTCGCCGGAAACCCCCGGCGCTCGTACTCGTCGTAGATCTCCCGCCAGCCCTCATTTATCCCGTGATCCAGTTCCGCGGCACGGTGATCGAGCGCGGCGTCGAGGCGATCGAGGCACACGTGCCAGCCGGCGCCGTCACGGGCGGCCTTGTCCTCGGCGCCGAGTAGCACCGTGAACCGGAGGTCGGTCTGGGTGCCGCCTTCGACGGGTGCGAGCTCGAACCGCAGGTGGTCCTCCCCCCACCAGAACGCGAGCCTGCTCGGCGGCTCGAACTCGGTCACGTCGCCTTCCATCGGCGGAAGGTCGTGCTGCTCGAAGCTGAACGTCAGGTGGCCGCCCGCGCGGAGCTCGCCCGCGACCCCCGTCGGGAACCAGACCTCGAGCGCGGACGGCTCGGTGATCGC
>DATKFF010000009.1:0-2270 GCA_035511595.1 Solirubrobacteraceae bacterium
ACGAAACAACGAAAGCCGAAACCGAGCCTCTTCAGGCTCGGACGACGCAACCATCAACGCTGGCGGGAGAGACAAACAGCCTCCGGGCTAGGGATTCCAGAGAATCAGGGTGGCGCAATCACCCGCAGGCGCGCACGTCAGGCCGATGCCCCTACCTACCAGCGTAGCGGTGCCTCCTAATCCTGCCGTTGCTTCGCCCGCGGACACGCTTTCGGCCGGGCGACCCCACCCTGGGCGAGTCGAGCCAAGGTCGCCCGTCCGCAACACTGTCTGGGGTGTTGAGCTCACACGCGATCACGCAACTGGTTCACGAGTACGGATTGGCGCTCGTGTTCCTGGTCCCGGCGCTACAGGCGGTCGGCGTTCCCCTCCTGCCAGGGGGTACCGCGATAATCGCCGCGGCGCTGTACGCGGCCGCTCACGGGCTGCCGATCACCGGTGTGATCGCCGCCGGCGCCGCGGGGGCGCTGGCTGGCGGTATGGCCGGCTACGTGCTCGGGCGGTGGCGCGGCGAAGGGCTGCTTCTCTGGCTAGGTCGCCGCCTGCGCCAAGACCCAGTGCGCGTTCAGAGCGTGCGCGCTGAGTTCGTCCGTCGCGGCACCGTGTGGCTGTTCATAGGCCGCTTCATCGGCGGCATTCGCAACGTGACCGGTCTGCTGGCCGGAGCGAGCGGCATGCCCCTGTGGCGCTTCGTTGTGGTGAGCGCCGCCGCGGCGATCGCCTGGGCGTCCCTCAACGGCCTCGGGTACTACTGGTTCGGGCAGGCGGTGCTCCGGGCCAGCACGCCGATCAAGGTCGTGCTGATCGTGGTCGGAATCGCCTGGCTGCTCGTCAGTCTCCACCTGCTCCGGCGGCGAGCTCTCTCGGCGTCACGAATGCCTCCGGGCGAGCGCGACCCGGTCCCAGCTCGCGCCACGGCCCGCTGAAGCTCAGCGCGGCCGTGCTCGCATTGCGCGGGACCTCTGCTCTGAGTCAGGTACTACAGATCCTCGTACTATGATAGATAATAGGCAGCGCAGGCAGCATCTGATATGCCGCATGCGGCGATCTCCGCGGTGTGAGGGCCGGGCTAGTGATCGAGGCGAGCTCGTTTCAAATCATCTATTGGGCGGCCTTCGGCCGGCAGATCCAGGACGTGCTCAACCGCCGTCAAGATCGAAGCAGAGCGCCCGCGGTGACAAGCGCATGAGGCGAGTCCGTGGAACGTGCGGGCTACCCGCCGCGGTCGCTTTCATGCTCGCCGGTGCGCTCTCGTCCTGTGGCTCGACGGCCGCGGCGCCGGGGCCAGTCGCCCCGAGGCCGACGCTGACGTTCCACGTGATCGTAAAGACGACGCAGAAGTTGGACAGCATCGTCTGGACTGGCAGGCAGTTCCTCTACGTCCAGAACACCGCGAACACGGTCTGGTCTGCGCCGCCGGCAGGAAGGCCTCTTCACAAGTTCGCGACGATGCCGAGACACGTGGAGGAGACACGTTGCATCCTCTCGCCCGGCAGCCACGGTTTCCCGTCCGGCGTGATCTTCTGCCACTCGCCGGATAACAAGATCTATGAGATCAGCGCAGACGGGGCGAAGAAGACCGTGTTCGCGCGCCTTCCCGCGCCCATCCCTCCGCCCGAGGCGGACGGGGCGCTGGCATTTGACAGCGTGGGCCGCTTTGGCTACCGGCTGCTCGCGGCGACCGGGCGCTCGGGCGGCCTTATACCGGCCGGGGGGGTGGTGTACTCGATCGACGCTTCCGGCCACGTGCAACCGGTCGGAAGCTACGCCGGGCCGGGGGGCGCCGATGAGCTCGTGATCGCACCCCGTCGATTCGGTTCGGTCGCTGGCGACGCGCTCCTGCCGGTCGACGCCGGCCCGTACGTCGGCACCGTCGTCGCGATGGACCCCAGCGGCAGGACGCGACGGATCGCGACCCTCCCGCTCGGTCTGAACCCGATCGCCGCGATTCCGAAGCTCCCGAGCAGGACCGGGAGAACTCGCGCTCCGTTTCCGGGCCTCTACGTCAACGACGACCTGACGGGCTACACCTACATGGCGCCGGCGGCCCCCCTCGCCAGATACTCGGGGGATGTGATCGTCGGCACCGAGTCCCCCCGTGCCCTCTTCTGGATCCTCGAGCCGAGGGGCAAGGGTTTTGCCGAGATACCGCTGCAAGACAACCTGGTCGCCGGGACCAGCCTCGAGGAGGCGATCTTCGTCAGCTGAAGGCCAGATGAGGCGATAGACGGAGCGGTGCGATACCGATGCGCTGCTAGTGGTCCCGCCAT
>DATKFF010000010.1:0-5135 GCA_035511595.1 Solirubrobacteraceae bacterium
GCCGGGCTCGGTCGCCGCTTCGGCGAGGTCGAGCAGGTCGCTGCGCAACCGCGGCAGGATCGCCTGCGTCTCGGGATCGCCGAAGCGGACGTTGAACTCGAGCACCTTGGGACCCTCGGCGGTCATCATCAGCCCGGCGTAGAGCACGCCGTGAAACGGGGTGCCGCGCCGCGCGAGCTCGTCGAGCACCGGCTGATGGATCGCCTGCGCCAGCTCGGCCCCGCGCGCGGCGTCGATCGCCGGGACCGGCGAGTAGGACCCCATCCCGCCGGTGTTAGGGCCGCGGCCCCCGTCGAAGATCCGCTTGTAGTCCTGGGCGGAGGCGAGCGGCAGCGCGGTCCGGCCGTCGCACAGCGCCAGCAGCGAGACCTCCTCGCCGGCGAGGTGCTCCTCGACGACCACGCGCTCGGTCCCGAAACGGCGCTCCACGAGCAGCGCGCTCAGCGCCTCCCGCGCTTCCGCCTCGTCCTGGGCGATCACGACGCCCTTGCCGGCGGCCAGCCCGTCGGCCTTTACGACCGTCGGGTAAGCGCTGATCGCGGCCAGTCCGGCCTCGACGTCGGCCACCACCTCGTAGGCCGCGGTCGGCACGCCCGCCGCCGCCATCACGTCCTTGCAGAACGCCTTCGAGCCCTCGAGCGCGGCCGCGGACGCCGTCGGGCCGAAGCTGCGGACCCCGGCGGCCATGAAGGCGTCGACGGCGCCGGCGACGAGTGGCGCTTCCGGGCCGACGATCACCAGGCCCACGCCTTCCTCGACGGCGGCGGAGACGAGGCGGTCGATGTCGCTGTCCGCGATCTCGAGCACGCGTGCCTCAGCGGCGATCCCGGCGTTGCCGGGCGCGCAGATCACCTCCGGCCCGCGCGGGGAGCGCTGCAGGGACTGGACGAGCGCGTGCTCGCGCGCGCCCGAGCCGACTACGAGGACGCGGTCGGGATGCCGTCCACGCCGGCTCAAGCCGGCGTCAAATTGAGCCAATGAAGTCGTCGATCGGGATCGCGGTCAGCGTCTCGTACTTGCCGGTGCCCCGCGATCCGAGCTCCAGCGAAACCCGCGCGATCGTCTTCTCGTCGGGCGCCTCGATCACGTTGATGAAGTCGAACTGGCCGAGCGTGGCCCATTGTGCCTTGACGCTCGCGCCGAGCTGCTCGACCTCACGGTTGACCTCTTTGATCCGGGACGGGTTGTTCTTGATCGTCTGCACGCCCTCGGCGGTCAGCGTCGTCAGCATGATGTAGGTGGGCACTGCTCCCTCCTTCTCCTGAGCTTGAGCGAGTCGGAGGGACTTCTACTACACCGGGACAGCGTCGACTACACCGCGGCGGCGGCGGTCGCCGCCGACAGCGTCAGCTCCCCGTTCTCGGCGTCCACCCTGACCGTGTCCCCGGGGACGAAGCGACCCTCGAGGATCGCCAGCGCCAGCGGATCGACCAGCCGCTTCTGGATCACCCGCTTGAGCGGGCGCGCACCGTACGTCGGGTCGTAGCCGAGGTTCCCGAGCAGCGTCCGCGCCACGTCCGTCAGCTCGACCTCGATGTCGCGTTCCCGGACCCGGCCGATCACCCTCGCCACCTGGATGTTGACGATGTCCGCCAGCTGCTCGCGGGTGAGAGGCTCGAACTCGACGATGTCGTCGAGCCGGTTGATGAACTCCGGCTTGAAGTGGGCTTCGACGCCCGCCCTTCCGCCGGGGATGTTCGAGGTCATGATCAGGACCGTGTTCTTAAACGACACGGTCCGTCCCTGGCCGTCGGTCAGCCGGCCGTCGTCCATCACCTGCAGCAGCGTGTTGAACACGTCCGGGTGTGCCTTCTCGATCTCGTCGAGCTGGATCACCGAGTAGGGACGGCGGCGGACCGCCTCGGTCAGCTGCCCGCCCTCGTCGTAGCCGACGTATCCGGGCGGGGCACCGACGAGCCTGGAGACCGAGTGCTTCTCCATGTACTCGGACATGTCGATCCGCACCATCGCGTCCTGGCTGTCGAACATGAACTCGGCCAGCGCGCGCGCCAGCTCGGTCTTGCCGACGCCCGTCGGGCCGAGGAACAGGAACACGCCGATCGGGCGATCGGGGTCCTGCAGGCCGGCCCGTGAGCGGCGCAGCGCGCTCGCCACAGCGTCGACCGCCTCGTCCTGGCCGATCACCCGCTCGTGCAGCCGATCCTCCATGTGGATCAGCTTCTCGATCTCGCCCTCCAGCAGGCGGCTGACCGGGATCCCGGTCCACTTGCCGACGACCTCGGCGATGTCCTCGGCGTCGACATGGTCCTTGAGGAACCTCGGCGTGGCGCCTTCGCTCTCGGCGGACTCGGCGGCCTGAAGGTGCTTCTCGAGCTCGGGGATCGTCCCGTACTGGAGCTCGGCCGCGCGGCCGAGGTCGGCCTCGCGCTGGGCGCGCTCGAGTTCCGTCCTGGCCTGGTCGAGCTGTTCACGGACGCCCGATGCGGCGCCGATCGTCTCCTTCTCGCGCTGCCACTCCGCGTGCATCCCAGCCGAGCGCTCACGCTCCTCGGCGAGCGCACGCTCGAGCTGGTCGCGGCGCGCGGCGGTTCCGGGGTCGTCGTCATCGCCGAGCGACTGGAGCTCGATCTCGAGCTGCATGATGTGGCGGTCCACCTCGTCGATCTCGGTTGGCTTGGAGTCGATCTCCATCTTCAGCCGTGAGGCGGACTCGTCGACCAGGTCGATCGCCTTGTCCGGCAGGAACCGGTCGGCGATGTAACGGTGGCTGAGAGTCGCGGCGGCGACCAGCGCGGAGTCCTGGATGCGGACGTCGTGATGGACCTCGTAGCGCTCCTTCAGCCCGCGCAGGATCGCGATCGTGTCCTCGACCGTCGGCTCGCCCACGAACACCGGCTGGAAGCGACGCTCGAGCGCGGGATCCTTCTCGATGTGCTTGCGGTACTCGTCGAGCGTCGTCGCGCCGACGGCGCGCAGCTCGCCGCGGGCGAGCATCGGCTTGAGCATGTTGCCCGCGTCCATCGAGCCCTCGGCGGCGCCGGCGCCCACGATCGTGTGGAGCTCGTCGATGAACACCACGATCTGGCCCTTGGCGTCGGCGATCTCCTTCAGCACCGCCTTCAGGCGGTCCTCAAACTCGCCCCTGTACTTCGAGCCGGCGACCATCGCGCCGAGGTCGAGCGCGACGACCTTGCGGTCACGCAGCCCCTCCGGCACGTCGCGGTCGACGATCCGCTGGGCCAGGCCCTCGACGATCGCCGTCTTGCCGACCCCCGGCTCGCCGATCAGCACCGGGTTGTTCTTGGTGCGCCGGCTCAGCACCTGGATCACGCGGCGGATCTCGTCGTCGCGCCCGATCACCGGGTCGAGCTTGCCGTCGGCGGCGGCCTCTGTGAGGTCGCGGCCGAAGCGCTTCAGCGCCTGAAACTTGTCCTCCGGGTTCTGGTCGGTGACGCGATGCGAGCCGCGCACCTCCGACAGCGCCGTCAGCAGCTGTTCGCGCGTCGCTCCGTTGGAGCGCAGCGCATCCCCGGCCTTGCCCGGGTGCGCGCTGATCGCGAGCAGCAGGTGCTCGGTCGAGAGGTACTCGTCACCCAGCTCGCGCATCTCCTGCTCGGCCGCCCGCAGCACCTGGCTGAGCTCGCTCGAGCCCCCGGCCGGGTCGGGCATCGCGTCGGATCCGCTCAGCTTCGGCAGCGCGTCGAGCGCCGAGTTGACCGCCTGGCGAACCGACGCCGGCTCGACGCCGAGCTTGCGCAGCACCGGGACGACCACGCCCTCCTCCTGCTCGAGCAGCACCGCGAGCAGATGCTCGGGGGTCGTCTGCGGGTTGCGGCGGTCATCGGCCAGCCGCTGGGCGGCCTGGAAGGCCTCCTGGGACTTGATCGTGAATCTGTCTGGCTGCATCGATCTCTCTGGTCTCTCCGGTTTCGATAAATCTAAGTCTTAGCGACTTAGATTTTACCAGACTTGCGCTACTTTTGGGGGCGCTCGAGCCGAAGCTCGAAGCGCTTCAGGTCGGCCGTCCGGACGAGCTGCCCGCCTCGCTCGTAAGGCACGAGCTCGGCGCGGAGCTCACGCCGTAGCTGCTCGAGACGCATTACCTCGTCCTTGAGCTCGGCCGCCCGGCGCTCCAGCCCGGCGAGCTTGCGCTGCATCGCGCCGAGCTGCTCCTCGAGCTCGAACACGCGCTCGACGCCGGCGAGGTTCATCCCCAGCTCGGCGGTCATCTCCTGGATCCGCCGCAGCCGTTCGACGTCCTCGTGCGAGTACAGGCGGGTTCCCTTCGGCGAGCGCTTGGGCTCGATCAGGCCGCGGGCCTCGTACATCCGCAGCGTCTGCGGGTGCATCTCAGCCAGCTCCGCCGCGACCGAGATCATGAACACGCCGCGCTCGGAGGAGACCTCCACCTTCGTGGTCGTCCGCCGTGTCGTGCGGCGGGGTGGCTGGGCCGCCATCACCCCTCACCCCCGGCCGAGGCGCCGGCGGTGGCGCGGCTGCCGTCGCCGGACTCGGCGAACAGGCCCGCGCGCGGGTTGCCGTTCATCACCTGCGATAGCCGGTCGACGGCATCCTGCTGCTCCGGAGAAAGCGACGATGGGACGTCGATCACGAAGCGGTAGTGGATGTCCCCCCGGCCCTTGCCGCTGAGCTGCGACGGCCCTTCGCCGCGCAGGCGCTGGACGGTCCCGTGCTTGGTTCCGGCCGGGACGCGGAGGCGCTTTGAGCCCCGCAGCGTCGGCACTTCGACGACCGCGCCGCTCATCGCCTCGGGAATCGTCAGCGGCACCTCGACCTCGAGGTTGTCGCCACTGCGCTTGAACACGGGAGACTCCTGAACCCGGGTGACGACGTACAGGTCGCCGGGCTCGACCCCCCGGAGGCCCGCCTCACCCTTGCCGGCGAGGCGGATCCGGCTGCCGTCACGCACACCTGCGGGGATGTTGACGCGCATCCGCTTGACCGTCCGCCGGGCGCCGCTTCCCCCGCACGTGGGGCATGGGTCCTCGATGATCGTGCCGGCGCCGTGGCACCGGGAGCACGGCACGGAGATCGAGAAGATGCCCTGGCTCTCGTTCTCGACGCCACGGCCTCCGCAGACCGGGCACACCTTCGGGCTCGTCCCGGGCTTCGCGCCCGTTCCGTGGCAGGTCGGGCACGGCTGCGAGGTCGGG
>DATKFF010000011.1:0-3359 GCA_035511595.1 Solirubrobacteraceae bacterium
GCTCGAGCGGGATTCCTGAAACCAGGGGTGGTCGCTGGAGGTGTGGTTCATCACCAGATCGGCGATCACCCGGATCCGCCTGGCGTGGGCCGCGTCGATCAGCTCCTTCACGTCGTCGACCGTGCCGTAGTCGGGCTGGACCGTCTCGAAGTCGGATATGTCGTAGCCGCCGTCGCGCAGGGGGGATTGGTAAAACGGCAGTAACCAGATGCAGTCGATCCCCAGCCACTGCAGGTAATCGAGCTTCTCGGTCAGTCCACGGAAGTCGCCGATCCCGTCGCCGTTGGCGTCGTAGAACCCGCGTACGTGTACCTCGTAGAAGACCGCGCGCTTGAACCACAGCGGCTCGGCCTCGAACCACTGCCGGGTCTGGGCCTGGCCGGCCGGCTCGGGTCCGGCGTTGTCGGGCTCGGGTCGCGGCGAACGGCGCTCGGCGGCGAGCAGGTGCGTGAGGGTGGGCGGTCCGACGGACATCAGTTGGCCCCCTCGGCGAGGGCCACTAGCCCTCCACCCGGATCACGTGGGCCTGGCGCAAGCCGGGCTCGAGCCTCACGTAGTTCGGCCCGATCCGCCACTGGAAGCGCTCGTCCGTCAGCAGGTCGTGAGCGGTGAAGCTCGGCGCCAGCCCGAGGCTGGCCGGGACGGTCGCCACCCCTGACTGGGCCTGATAGGGGTCGATATTGACGACCGTCAGGATCGTGCTTCCGGCCGACTGCTTGGCGTAGGCGATCAGCGCGTCGTTGGCCGTATCGAGGAACGTGACGTTCGAGAGATGCTGGAACGCCGGGTTGTCGCGCCGGATGAAGTTGAGCCGCCTGATCATCGGCAGCAGCTCGCCGTCGAGCTTGCGCTTCTTGACCTCGTACTTCTCCGAGTGGAGGTACTCCTCGGAGCCCTCCCTGACCGCGACGTGCTCGACGTTCTCGAAGCCCGAGTAGATCCCATAGCTGGGGCTGAGCGTGGCCGCGAGCACAAGCCGCGCCTCGAACGCGGGGCGACCGCCGTGCTGGAGGTACTCGTGCAGGATGTCCGGGGTGTTGGCGAAGAAGTTGGGCCGGAAGTACTCCTGCTCGCCTGAGTAGGCGAGCTCCGATACGTACTCGGTCAGTTCGTGGCGTGAGTTCTTCCATGTGAAGTAGGTATAGGACTGACTGAAGCCGATCTTGCCGAGGTGCCGCATGACCGCGCGGCGCGTGAACGCCTCGGCCAGGAAGATCACGCTGCGGTCCCGCTCGTGAACCTGCTCGATCAGCCAGGCCCAGAATGCGAACGGCTTGGTGTGGGGATTGTCGACGCGGAATACCTTCACGCCGCAATCCACCCACTGAAGCACGACCCGCAGGAGCTCGTTCCAGAGCCCTCGCCAATCGGGCGACTCCCAGTTGACGTTATAGATGTCCTGATAGCGCTTCGGCGGGTTTTCGGCGTACTTGAGCGTGCCGTCGGGGCGGCGGTGGAACCACTCGGGATGCTCGGTTAGCCACGGGTGGTCGGCCGAGGCCTGGATCGCGAAGTCAAGCGCGATGTCGATCTGGTGCTCGCCGGCGGCGGCGGTCAGGCTGCGCAGGTCGTCGATCGTTCCGAGCTCCTGGTGGACTGCGTCATGGCCGCCGGTCTCGTCGCCGATCGCCCACGGCGAGCCGGGGTCCTTGGGACCGGCGACCAGCGCGTTGTCAGCACCCTTTCGGTTGGTGTGGCCGATCGGGTGGATCGGCGGCAGATAGATCACGTCGAACCCGAGCTCGGCGAGCTCGGGGAGACGCTTCTCGACGCCCTTGAGTCCGCCCCACGAGCGCGGGAAGAGCTCATACCAGGCGCCGAACCGGGCGCGCAGGCGGTCGACCTCGATCACCAGCGGCCGCTCCAAAACGACGCTTCCATGGCGCTCCTGACTGCGCTCGACCGCATCGAATAGCTCCGGCCCGAGCGCGACGTCGTGCTTGGCCGCCTCGGACAGCGTCGGGTCCTCGAGCGTCAGCAGCGCGTGCTCGATCAACTTCCGGTCGGGCTCCGCCGGGCTGCGCTCGAGCGCCGCTCGCAGCAGCAACGACCCCTCCGACAGCTCTCCGGCGAGGTCGTGCTGGCCCGCGTCGAGCTTTCGCCGCAGTTCGTCACGCCAGGTCGCGAACACGTCGGTCCACGCCTCGACCGCGTACTCGAAGCGCCCCATCGAGTCGACGTCGAAGCCCCCGGCCCAGCGCACGCCGCCGAGGTGCGCGTCGATCCGCTGCATCTCGGACTCGCGCCACCGCCCGCCCTCCGGGCCGCGGTAGCGGACGACCGCGCGCAGCAGGTCGTGGCCGTCACGGAACACGTCCGCCTCGACCCGCACGCGGTCGCCGACGCAGCGCTTGGCCGGATGGCGGCCATCGTCGACCGAGGGGCTCGGGTACTGGATCACGATCCGCGCCGGCGCGCGCTCGGCGCGATCTGGGGTCGTTCGCGTCGCGCCCGCCGGCTGGACTCCGGTCACGGGACTCGCCATGTCCTGAAAGTATCCAGCGCAGGCATTCGGGTAAACACCATCGCGTGAACGGGACCGTTCCTGCGCTTCCGCGCTCAAGCGGAGTTCTGCTGCACGTGACCTCGCTTCCGGCCGGTCGTCTTGGGCCCGAGGCATACCGATTCGTCGACTGGCTTGCCGCCGCCGGCCAGTCGTGGTGGCAGGTGCTGCCGCTCGGGCCGCCCGACCGCTACGGCTCCCCGTACAAGGCGCGGTCGGCGTTCGCCGCCTGGCGGGGCCTCCTTGGGTCACCGCGCGCGCCCGTCAGCGCGGCCGAGCTGCTCGACTTCCGTGAGCGCAACTCGTGGTGGATCCTTGACTGGGAGCGATTCGCCGGGCGCGGCGCGGCCGCCGACCAGGTCCGCTTTGAGCGTGAATGGGGCGGGCTTCGGGGCTACGCGGCCGAGCGGGGGGTGCGGGTGTTCGGCGACGTCGCGATCTATGTCGCTCCGGGGAGCGCGGACCATCGCCTTCACCCGGAGCTGTTCCGGGAGGACTTCGTCGCCGGCGCGCCGCCCGACGCGTTCTCCGCCAGCGGGCAAATGTGGGGCAATCCGCTGTATGACTGGCCGGCGCTTCAGCGCCGCCGCTACCGCTGGTGGGTCGCGCGACTACGCCGCACGCTCGAGCTGTTCGAGCTGGCGAGGATCGATCACTTCCGCGGCTTCGTCTCGTACTGGGCGGTGCCGGCCGGCGCGCGCACGGCGAAGTCCGGGCACTGGATGCGGGGACCGGGGCGGGCGCTGTTCGACGCGCTGGCGCGCGAGCTCGGGCCGCTTCCGTTGGTCGCGGAGGATCTGGGAGTGATCACACCGCCGGTCGCTCGGCTGCGGGACGAGCTTGGTCTGCCGGGGAT
>DATKFF010000012.1:0-5521 GCA_035511595.1 Solirubrobacteraceae bacterium
GGCCGCTGCGACCGATGATCCCGCGGATCAGCGCCACCGCGACGGCGATGCCGACTCCCGCCGAGAGGAAGTTCTGGACGGTGAGCCCAGCCATCTGGCTGAAGTAGCTCATCGTCGTCTCGCCGCTGTAGTACTGCCAGTTCGTGTTCGTCAGGAACGACGAAGTGGTGTTGAACGTCACGTCCCAGGTGCCCGAGTGGTAGTGCATCGGGTTTAGACCGGTGAAGTTCCAGAGCGTCTGCGTGCGCAGGATCAGATAGAGCAGCAGCCACCCCGCGAGCGAGAAGATGATCAGGCTCTTGGCGTACGCCTTCCAGTCCTGCTCCCTGTTCGGATCCACCCGCAGGACCCGGTACAAGAGCCGCTCGGGGGTGCGGAACAGGGGGTCGAGGATCGTGCGCTCCCCCGTATAGACGGCGGCCATGTAGCGACCGAACGGCATCGCGGCGGCCGTCACGACCAGCACGAAGACGACGATCGTCAACCAGCCGAGGAACGTCATGCGACTAGAACTTCTCCCCGCGCAGGAGCGCGTACAGCAGGTATGCGCAAACGATCACCGAGACGACGAGGCCGAAGAAGTCGGCCCCGCTGAGGTGGCCGATGAAGGCCGCGAGCGGGAGGCTCATACGCGGTCGATCCCGATGATCAGCACGTACAGGACGGCGAACATCAGGATTCCCAGAAGCACTGCTACGACGTCCATGTGGAGATCGTGGCGCTCTCCCCGTGAAGGCGGTATACAGAAACTCGGCGGTGGCATAAAGATGGTGTGAAGGCGTCAGCCGACGAGGCCATCCGCGATCGACCAGACGGCGTCGGCGAGCGAGTGGCCGGGTCGCCGGGTGTAGAGCGGCCCTGCTCCATCGGTCAGCAGCAGCGTCACGCGGGCGACGCCGCACGGATTGACCGGGGTAGGTCGCTCGAGGCGATCGGCGATCCCGAGCAGGGCTTCACGCCACCCGAACACCGGCCCGGGCGCGGCCGGTATGACCGGTCCGCGGACAGCGCGTCTTGGTCGCTCGGAATCGGCCACCACGCGCCGCAGCGACCGTGCTAGGCGGCGGCGATTACTCGGATCCACGAGTTGGCTCGCGCGCAACGCGCGTCCCGCGCTCACGTCAGGGTTGCCACCGTCGGCGAGTGCCCGATCGAGCGCGCGCGCGTGGAGCCGCGTCCGGAATCGGAGAACCAGCCTCGGGTCTTGGTGAGACCGGTCTTCGATTCCCGGATAGTGCGCGCGGCGTGGGAGCGGCAGCCGTCGAAGCTTGAGCTTGATGAGAGTCACGGTCCTCCGATCGACCGTAAGTCCTAGCCCGTGAAGAGCACGTGCAGACCGCAATCGAAATCATCAAGATTTCGTGAAGGCGGCGCGGCCGTCGGTCAGGCCGCGAACCTGTACCCGACGCCGGGATCGGTCTTGATGTAGCGCGGTCCCTCGGCGGGCTCGATCTTGCGTCGCAGGTTCGCGACGTGCGCGCGGAGAACCTGCGTGTCCTGGGCGTAGCCGACACCCCAGACCGTGGTCAGCAGCTCACGGTGCGTCATCAACCGGCCGCGGTTGCGCGCGAGCACGCGGAGCAGGTCGAATTCCTTCGGCGTCAGGTGGACCTCGCCGCCGTCGCGCCGGACGATCCGCGCGGCGAGATCGAGCTCGAGCCCGTCCGCCTCGATCAGCGAGTCTTCTGGCTCCGTGGCGGAGCGCCGCAACACCGCCTCCAGCCGCGCGATCAGCTCACGCGGGCCGAACGGCTTTGTCACATAGTCGTCGGCCCCAGCGGCAAGCGCTCGTACCTTGGCGTCCTCCTCACCGACGGCGGAGAGCACGATGATTGGCAGCTCGCTCCATTCCCGCAGCCGCCGGCAGACCTCGACGCCGTCGATGTCCGGCAGCACAAGGTCGACGATCGCCGCCTCGGGCCGGCGGACGGCCGCCAGGTCGAGAGCCTCCTCGCCGGTCGACGCCAGCAGCGCCTCGTATCCGGCGTCGCGCAAGATCACGCGCAGCGCCCTGAGGATCTGGGTCTCGTCATCGCAGACGAGCACCCGCGCGCGCGCGTTCACGCTGCGACGCTCGCCTGGTCCCCGGTCTCGAACGAGATCACGAAACTCGTGCCCTGACCTGGGAGCGAGTCGATCGAGATCGTGCCGCCGTTTGCCTCGACGAATCCCTTGACGATCGCGAGCCCTAGCCCCGACCCGCCCGAACGCTTTCGCGCGGCCTGCGACCCGCGGTAGAACGGCTCGAAGATCCGCGTCTGCTCGGCGCGAGCGATCCCCGGCCCCTGGTCGACGACGCGCGCCACCGCGCGCGTGCCGACCCGGCGGATGTGCACCGACACCGGCAGTCCGTCGGAATACCGCCACGCGTTGTCGAGCAGGTTCGCGACCGCACGCTCGAGCTGAGCCGCGTCGGCGCGGATCGGCGGCACATCGGGTTCGACCGAGACGCGCACGTCGATGCGCTCGGGCAGGTCGTCACGGGCCGCGAGTACGACCTCCACCCGCGAGGTCCACTCGCGGCGCGGCTCCGCTCGCCCGGACTGCAACCGCGAAAGATCGAGCAGCTTGTCGATCAGCGCCGACAGCCGCTCGCCCTCCTCGACGACGGCGGCGCTGAGCTCACCGCGCTCCTCCTCTGTCACCGAGCGAGCGCGCAACGCGTAGGCGGCGGCGAGGATCGCCGTGACCGGCGTGCGGAGGTCGTGCGAGGTCGCCTGCAGGAGTGCGGTCTTGAGCTCGTCGCTGCGTCGCAGGGCGGCCGTCTCGACCGCGTCGGACTGAGCTGCGTCGCGCTGCAGGGCGACCGCGATCAGCGCCTCCAGTGACGGGACCACCTGGTTGCGCAGGCGCTCCGCGGTTCCGGCGGGCAGCCGCTTCGGCACGCGTAGCGTGGCGATCTGTCGCGCGCCGGCGTCGTACAGCGGGACGGCGTCGTTGCGCTCGTCCGCGATCGCTCCGTTCCCCAGCTCGAGCGCCGCGGACGGGAGCTCGAGCGCCTCGGCGATGCGGCGGGAGGCCGCGCGCAGCGCCACCTCGGTCTCCGCGCCGGCCAGGAGCTCCCGTGCCAGCGACGCCGCCAGGTCGGCCTCGCGCCGCCGGAGGTCCGCCTCGAGTGCGCGGTTACGGGCGACGTCCGCGATCGTGCTGACAACGACCGCGATCACGGTAAACGCGGCGAGCGCCACGAAATCGCGGCCGTCCGAGATCGTGAATCTGCCAACCGGCGGGATATGGAAGAAGTTGAACGCGGCCGCGCTTACCAGTGAGGTGGCGAGACCGAGCCACAGCCCCCAGTAGAGCGAGACCAGCACGACCGCCGGCAGGTAAACCACGCTCAGTGAGACCGTCGGCGCGATCGGCTTCAGCGCGTAGATCAGTCCCGTCGCAGCGGCGACCGATGCGCCGAGGACGAGCCACCCGAGCCGCAACGGCGGGTGCCCGGCGCCGAGCCCTCGGGGGCCTTGTGCGATGAGGTTGTCGGTCCCGCGCATCGGCCATCAGCGTACGCCTCGCCGTCCAGGCAACTGACGGCATCCCGATCCGAACAATCGCTTAGACGGGCTTCAGGGGCGAGCGGACTGGACCGATTAAGAGCGCATGGGGCAGGAGCCACCCGACGCGAAGCCGTCGCTCACCTCCAGCGGCAATCACTTCTCGTGCTCGATGACCGCCGTGCTGCTGGCGGAAGTGGTCGATCGCGCCGGCGAGCAGGCCGTCGGCGAACTGCTCGCCCTCGCCGGGAGCACGCGCAGCGCCGCCTACCTGCAGGACATTACGAACTGGATCTCCTACGACGAGGCGGTGGCGCTGTGGCGCGCCGGCGCGCGCGTCACACAGAATCCGCGGCTTCCCGAGCTCGTGGGCCAGCGCGCCGCCGAGCGCCTGAGCGCCTCGCCTGTCGCAACGCTGCTGCGGTCGCTTGGCTCGCCGGGGAACCTGTATCGGGAGATCTCCACCGGCGCGACCAAGTTCAGCACCGTGATCCGGATCGAGCCGGTCGAGACCGGTCCCGGGTTTGCCGAGCTCGTGGCGATTCCCGTCGGTGGCTTTCCGCGCTCCGCCGAGCACTGCGCTTGGACGACGGGCATGCTGAGCGGCGCGCCGATCCTGTTCGGCCTGCCTCGCGCTTCGGTCGAGCACGACCGCTGCGCGGCGCTGGGTGCACCGGATTGCCGGTACCTGATCACCTGGTCCGAGGCCGCTGCCGGCTCGAGCGGCTCCGGCGAGCAGCTGATCGCGCTCCGCCATCAGCTCGAGGGGATGCAGGAGCGCCTGCACAGCATGTTCGCGACCGCCTCCGACCTGATCGCCGGCGACGACATCGGCGACGTGCTCGCGCGGATCACCGACCGGGCGGCGATGGAGGTCCGCGCCCCCCGGTTCCTGCTGTCCGTGCGGATGGAGCCGGGTGGGCAGATCCAGTGCCACCACCGCGGCTTCGCGGAGGACGAGGTCGCTCGCTTGGCCGAGCAGATCCTCGAGCCGCACCCCTCCGAGCAACCCAAGTCCTGGCTTGTCGTCTCGGTTCGCTCGGAACGCCGCGACTACGGGCGGCTGCTCGCGGCCTTCGAAGCCGACGAGCGCTTCTTCCCCCAGGAGCGAGAGCTGCTGGAGGTCTACGCGCGCTACGCGGCGACTGCACTCGACGGCGCCGCCGCGCTGATGGAAGCCAACCGGCGCTACCACCAATCGAGCGCCCTGCTGAAGCTCGCCCGCGCGCTCGCGACCGCGGGGACGACCGGCGAGGTCGCCAATCGCCTGGCCGATGCCGTCCCGCTGGTGGTCGACTGCGATCGCGTCGGCGTGTATCTGTGGGACCCGGCTCGCGGGGAGCTGGTGAGACGCGCGATCGCAACGCCGGACGGCACGGTCCCGGAGGAGCACGAGGACGAGTGGAGCTGGGCTCCGCAGCCCGGTGACGCGCTCGAGCGACTGCTCAACGACCCGCGCCAGGACCCGATCTTCACCGACGCGGTAACAGGCGATCCGGCCATTCGCGAAGGCCTTAGGCGCCGGGGAGAGAGCGCTGTCCTGGTGGTGCCGCTGGCGACCGAGGATTCGCTGCTGGGCGCGCTCGCGGTGTCGGTCCGCGAACGCCCCGAACGGCTGCGTGCCAACCCCGATCTGCTCGATCGCCTCTCTGGGGTTGCAGCCCAGGCGACCACCGCATTGCAGAACGGCCGTCTCGTCGACCAGATCACACACCAGGCGATGCACGACCAGCTGACCGGCCTCGCAAATCGGCTGCAGTTCGCCGAGAAGCTGCGCAAGGCCGTCAACCGCGCGCGTCAGCGTGAGGAGATGGTGACGATGTTCTACATCGACCTCAACGACTTCAAGCCCGTTAACGACGCGTACGGACACGAGGTCGGCGACAAACTGCTGAGCGCGCTGGGGAAACGGCTGAACTCGTGCACCCGCGCCTCCGACACAGTCGCGAGGCTTGGCGGCGATGAGTTCGCGGTCCTGATCGGTTCGCAGACCTCACCGCCCGACTCCGATCTGCTGGCGATACGGC
>DATKFF010000013.1:0-4914 GCA_035511595.1 Solirubrobacteraceae bacterium
CTTGACCGACTGCGCCCAGCAGCCGCCGACGCCCACCACGACGTCGGGGCGCTCGCGCTTGACCCGCTTGGCCTCGCCGAGGTGCGCGATGAAGCGGTCGTCGGCCTTCTCACGGATCGAGCAGGTGTTGAACAGGATCAGATCGGCATCGTCGCGAGCAGCGGTCTCGGAATACCCAAGCGACTCGAGCATTCCCTTGATCCGCTCCGAATCGTGCTCGTTCATCTGGCACCCGAAGGTGGTGACGTGGTAAGTCCTCACGAAGAGCGAAGGGTAGCTACGAGCACGATTAGTTTGGCCCTGGTCTGGAGTCTGCAGATCAACCACCGACTCGAGCAGCTCGTGTCATCCATCCCGGAAAGGAAGCAGTGCATGGCCTCGCTGATCCTCAAGATGTCCGTCTCGCTCGACGGGTACGTCGCATCACTCGACGGGAGCACCGGCTGGCTCGCGGCGGGACGCTCCGCTGACTCCACGAGTTGGGTGCTCGAGACCGTCAACAACGCCGGCGCGCACCTCATCGGTGCCGCCACCTATGCGGAATGGGCCGGCTACTGGCCCACCGCCTCCGGCCCGTTCGCCAGGCCGATGAACGAGATCCCCAAGGTCGTGTTCTCGAACTCGCTCACATCCGCCGACTGGGGCGAGACGGAGATCGCCACCGGAGACCTCGCCGAGGCCATCAGGCGCCTCAAGCAGCAGCGCTCCTCCGACGGATACCTGCTCGCCCAGGGCGGGACACGCTTCGCCCGATCGCTTGTCGAGACCGGCTTGATCGACGAGTACCGCCTTGTCATCCACCCGGTCGTCCTGGGCGCGGGCGAGCGGATCTTCACCGCACCGCTCACCGTCGAATCGGTGAGCACCACCGTCTTCGGCGCCGGAGCCGTCGCCCACATCTTCGTCGCGCACCCGTGATCGAGCCCGCACGCTGACCAGGTCCGATGAGGCTCGGCGTAACGTACGATGACGTATGCGGCTAAGGCCGAGGGCGTCTCGCGTCTGGGCTTTCATCGGTTTGTGCCTGGCTGTGGGGGCTGTCCTCTTGTGGGGCGCGGGCCATACGTTCGGGGCGGTCGTCACAGCCGCGAACCCGCGGGGCTCGACATCGCCGCGTTCCCCGATGGTTTCCCTAGCTGACGATTTCAGGACAGACAGGACACTGAACACGAACGTGTGGATCGTGCTGCACCAGCAGGGAGACACGAGCAACGGCGAAGTCGAGTGCTACGCGCCGTCGCAGGTCACTGTGAGCCGTGCGCGCGGACTCGGTGAGACCGAGCAGTACATGAGCCGCGGGTTCGCCTGCCCGAGAGGGACGCCCAACAGCTCGAACCCGCTCCACTGGAAGAGCGGCGCCGTGCAGATGAGGTCGTATCGCTTTACCTACGGGACGGTGGTCGTGCGCGCGAAGATGGCTGGCGGACACGGCGCTTGGCCGGCGATCTGGCTACTTGGCGCGGCGTGCCAGCGGCCGACCTGGCTGAGCAACGCCTGCCGATGGCCGTCGGACAGCGCCGACGCAGCCGAGATCGACGTCGCGGAGGACCTCGGCTCACACGGCAGGACGACGGTCAACGAGAACGTTTTCAGCAACTCGCTCAACGACTCATGCCAGTACGACACGGGCTCGAGCCTGAGCAGCAGGTATCACAACTACCAGGTCGACTGGACGCCGGGGTCACTGGTTTTCAGGGTGGATGGCAAGACAACCGGCTGCGGAGTCACGGGGGGCAACGTCCCCTCGCATCCGATGTTTCTCATCATCAACACGGCCGCATGCACGACCGGCTCCACATGCGGCTACGGCGCGAACCCCTCGACATTCCCGCAGACCACATCAATCGCCTGGGTCCACATCAGCCGCTAGTCAAGAAGGCTTATGAGGCACGCTTCTCATCCGCTTACTGCACACCACGTGGTGAGGTGGTGTCACTTCACCGGCGTTCAAGCGTGCCCGCGGCCCACCTCGCCCTGACCCGCGACGGCCCGCTCGGACGGGCCCCCGTTGCCCGGCTCGGGTATGAACCCTGGCAGCACGAGCTCGATCTGCGCTCCGCGGGCGTCCTCGCGTGAGCTGGCCTTGACGTGGCCGCCATGCGCCTCGGCGACCGCCCTGACAATCGCCAGCCCCAGTCCCGCGCCGCCCGCCTTGCGGCTCCGGGCGGAGTCGACGCGGTGGAAGCGTTCGAAGATCCGCTCGCGCTGGTCGGGCGGGATGCCGGGACCGTCGTCGATCACCGTGAAGCGGAGCCGCCGGTTAGCCAATTGGTCCACCTCGAGCCGGACGAGGCCATCGCCATCGGCCGTGTGCTCGATCGCGTTGCGCGCGAGGTTGCGCAGCGCCTGCGCGAGTCGGTCCGGGTCGGCGGTCAGCCGTCCGTTCGGGACCGGGCCGAGCTCGAAGCGGCGCTCGGCCGTCAGGCTGAGCCCGTCCCACAGCTCGGCGACGAACGAGCGCAGGTCGACCGGCTCGGGGCGCAGGAAGTCCGTCCGCTCGGCCTGCGCCAGCACCAGCAGGTCGTCGACGAGGCGGCTGATCCGGCCGATCTCCGCCTGCACCAGTCGCTCCACGCGCCGGACCTCCTCCTCGGACGGCTCCGGCTGAGCCGCCAGTACCTCGAGCTGGCCGCGGATCACCGTGAGCGGAGTTCTCAGCTCGTGCGAGGCGTCCGCGACGAACTCGCGCTGGCTCGCAAACGCCTCGGCAAGCCGGTCGAGCATGTGATTGAACGATTCGCCGAGCACCCGCACCTCGTCGGCGCTGCCGCCGGAGAGCTCCATTCGAGGTGCCAGGTCGCCGGCATCGACGCGGGCGGCGACGCCCGCCATTCGGCGCAGCGGTGCTGACACGCGAGCGCCGGCGATGTAGGAAGCCAGCAGCGCGAGCGCGAGCACGATGATCCCCGCCAACAGGAACGCCCGAGCGACCCCGTGCTGCGCGCTCTCGACGAGGTTGAGCGGCTCCCCGGCCGCGACCACAACCCGGACCCCGCCGAGGTTGATCGCGCGCTCGAGCAATCGCATCCTCCCCACGTCCGGCACGTGGGCGACGGAGTACCCGAGGTGCGGTTGCTGCAGCCGCTGGCCAGCGCGGTTCTCGTCCTGCTGCTCGGCAAGGCTCTCGCCCGGCTCCGGCCCACCGCCGAACACCTCGGGGTGGTTGCTGGCGGTCTGGGCGTTCGGGACAAGCGTGAACAGCAGCGTGGAGCTGGCGGTGTAGGGCTGCGCGCCGAGGTAGCTGCGGGCGGTGCCGGCGATCGCGGCCGGCGCCTGACCGCTGGCCGGGCGCAGCGCCTGCGCGAGCTGGCCGAGGTCGCCGGAGATCTCGCGATCGATCTGGCTGCTGATCTGCGTGCCGGTGTCGGTGTAGACGACGACGAACACGGCGGCCGCGGAGACGAGCATCACACCGGCGACCCATGCGGTCAGGCGCCAGCGCAAGCCGGTCGGAATCAACGAGCTAATCCGTCGCATCGAAGCGATAGCCGACGGAGCGGATCGTCGAGATCGGGGCTCCGCCCTCGCCGTCGCGCAGCTTGCGGCGCAGGTAGCCGACGTACACGTCCACGACGTTAGTGCCGGGGTCATAGTCGTATCCCCAGACCGCGCGGAGGATCTGCTCACGGGTCAGGACGTGCCCGGCGTTTCGCATCAGGTACGTGAGCAGCTCGAACTCGGTTGTCGACAGCCGCACGAGCTGGTCGTCACGCCGGACCTCGCGCGTCAGCAGATCGATCTCCACGCCGCCCCCGGTCAGCTTCGTCTGTGGCATCTGGGCGGCCATCCGCAGCTGCGCCCTGATCCGTGCGGCGAGCTCACTCAGCGAGAACGGCTTTGACAGGTAATCGGCCGCGCCCGCGTCGAGCCCCTCGACGCGATGCTCGATCTCGTTCAGCGCGGTGAGCACGATCACCGGGACCGCGGGCTTCGAGTTCCGCAGCCGCTCGAGCACCTCGATCCCGGTCCGCCCGGGCAGCATGATGTCGAGTACGACCAGATCCACGTCGGCGGTCAGCGCGCGCTCCAGTCCCTGATCGCCATCGGGCGCCGAGATCACATCGAAGCCGTTTGCGGCCAGACCCCGCTCCAGGAAGTCGACGATTCCGGGCTCATCCTCGATGACAAGAATCAGTGCCGGCATCTACGGTCGACGCGGCCACGGGCCGCTCCTGCGCGACGATGATATGCGCCGCGCAGGTCGTTGATTGTGGAGTCAAAGAGCATTCTCATCCGGGCCTGAAGGCTGCTTGAGCTGACCTGCCGAAACTGATTACGTGCACCAAACCGATCGGATAAGCCCACCGCTGAGTGACCATATGCGAGTCCGGCTCGGGTCGGGCTCCCGCGGCTGGCGGTTCGCGTGGCTGCACGGCGGTGGGGTTGACGGTAACGAGCAGCTGACCGCGATGACCGGGGTGATCCTGATCGTGCTGTTCGCGGTGCTGGGAGTCACGATCATCCGGATCGGCCAGCTGATCTGGCTGCACCTCTTCCTCGGGCTCCTGCTGCTCGGCCCGGTGTTCCTGAAGCTCGCGAGCACGGGTTACCGGTTCCTCCGTTACTACACCCGTGACGCGCTCTACCGCGCGAAGGGTCCGCCGGTGGCCGCGCTCCGCGCGATGGGGCCGGTGGTCGTGCTCTCGACCGTCGCCGTTTTCGCGACCGGCGTGTGGCTGCTCGTCGTCGGCCCGGCGAGCCGCTCGACGCCGTTGCTTCTCCACAAGCTGACCTTCTTCCTGTGGCTCGCCTTCATGGCGCTTCATGTGCTCGCGCATCTGCCGGAACTCGGCCGCTCGTTGCAGGCCGTCCGGCTCGACGCCGAGGGCTCGGGCAGCGACAACTCGGGCGCCCGCTCGGGCTCAGGCGCCCGCTGGATCGCGCTGAGTGGCGCGCTCGTCGGCGGCGCGGTGC
>DATKFF010000014.1:0-3463 GCA_035511595.1 Solirubrobacteraceae bacterium
AGCGTTCCGCCGACGAGTCGCCAGAGCTCGCGCTTCTTGATGTGCTTTGCCCCCTGCTCTGCCAGCAGGCCGCGCAGCGCTTCGTCGAGACGAAGGCCCGCGTTCGCGGAAGGGAACGCGCCGCCGGGCTCTGCGCTCAGCCCGCAGACCCAGTCCGAAGCTTCTTTGAGATACGCGGCGCCGGTCCGGAACGCGTCTGCGAGATCATCTCCAACGACGGACGCGATTCCGCGCGGCCAGACGGCAAGGCCGACGAGGATGCTCACGGTGCAACCGAGCGCGACGTCCTCGATGCGCACCTCCCCGACCTTCCAACCGACCGGGACGAGGATGTTGAAGAGAACGATCACCATCACGGTGAAAGCGGCTTGGCCGACGGGAAACGGCGCCACTCCCGGAAGGTACGCCGCGACCAGAATGGCGATTGGCAACGCAACCCACAGCGCAGCGGTCGAACTGCCGATGGCGATCATGAGCCCCGCGCCGATCGCAACTCCGATGGCGGTCCCGAGGAGCGCACGTAGCGCGGTTTCACCAGTCGAAGCAACGCTCGCCCGCATCACTGAGAGGGTGCCGAGAACCACCCAGAAGCCGTGCGGTGCCCGGGTGAGGCCGGCAACCGCGACAGCGGCCGCGAGTGCGAGCGAGCCCCGGAGGCTGTTGATGAACCAGATCGACCTCACGTTCATGTGGCGCGAGAGGACGCCGGCGTAGCGGCTCAGCCGAGCGTCGTGCCGATGAGCGGGCGCTGGGAAGGGCCTCTCGGTCAGTAGGTTCATGCCGGTCCCGGCGAGCCACGCGGGGCCGACTATTCCCACGCTCAGCATTGCGTCGACGCCGATGCTCATAACTGCCGTCGCGATCGCCTGCGTGTGAAACGAGAGGTGCACGCGGGCGAGGTACTCGTCGCCGCCGCTCGCCGCGCGAGCGTCAATCGATTCGTCCGCACGACGGCGGCACGCGTGCAACCGATCGAGGGCAGGCTGCCGGCGGCCACCGCCGAGCAGTGCTCCGCACTGGCGCAGCACGATCGCGCTCGTCTCGACGAGCTCACGCTCGCTCGATGGCGCACCGCGGACATCGACGCGCTCTCGGGTGAGGTCGAGGATCAACAGGGCGCACCACTCGAGCAGCTCGACGACGTTCGAGAAGGCTTGGTCGGCGAGCGCGAGGCCGTTGGGGCGGTCGGGCTCGGCGTCGAACTGCTGCATGAGCTCGAGCTTCGCGGCGACTACGGCCTGGGCGTCGACATCCGAGCCGGCAACGGCGCGGTCGAGCTCGTCGGCGAGCCTGTCGACCAGCTTCCGGGCCGCCGTTCTCAACCTGTCTGGAGGGCGCGGCGTCTGCAGGACGAGCACGGCTGTCGTGCCTGCGACCGACGCGAGCCACCAGCCGGCGAGGCGGTCTGGCAGCTGAGCGGGCGTGCCCGCCGTCGCCGCCGGCAGCACGTACGCGAGGAGCGCGCCTCTCACCCCCGCGGCGGCATTCGATCCAGCGACGCCGGAGAAGAACACGACGAACGTCACAGGGATCGTGACCAGCGCCGCGAGTGCTGTCGAGGAGCTCACGATGGTGCCGATGGTGATCAGGACGCTGCCGGCAACCGCGAGCGCGACGTGCGCTTTGAGCTGCTCGCGCCAGCCTCCCCCGAACGTCGCGAACACGAGGGTGGCGAACCCGCCGAACCCCGCGAACAGGGCAACCTGCGCGTTCGCGATCACCTTGTCGGCGATCACGAAGACGACGGGTATGACGAGTGCGGCGCGCACGGCGCGGATCGCCGCGGGCTTCGACAAGCGATGCCACCAGCGCGAGGATGGGCTGGCCGCGGGCAACCGCTGCTTCACGCTCATCGCAATCGATCGACGCGCGCTAGCCATGGGCTGTGAGATCGGCGGCGTCGTTCAGCATCGGCGCGGCGCCCTGTTGAGGAAAGGCGGGTGGGTTGCTCCGCTGCGTCTTCGTTCGCTCAGGCACCGCCGCGGGGCACGGCGAGACCGGCTCATTTCGGGGAGATGACGATCTGCCCGGTCCGCACGTTCCAGCCAATGGTGTGGCTGTAGAAGGGCACGATCCCGGTGTTGAAGCCTTTTCCGCCGCCGGTTGAGATCTGTGTCAGCCCGTCGCCGTAACTGGTGTTCGCCGTGTAGTGCCACACGACGGGGCCGAAGCCGGGCGCGTGGATGCTGATAGGCGTGCCGGGGGCGACGATCCTGCCTCCAGACACCGTGACGGTCGGGACATTCAACAGCGCGCTCGGCGAGACGACCGTGGTGGGCGTGCCGATGTCGAAGTCGGTCACCCGGCAACTCGTGACGTCGCTTGCCGACCAGCACATCCTCAGCGATCGCTTGTAGGCCAAGCCGCCGGACGGGTATTCGGCGGGGGTCGGCGATCTCGTCAACGGAGCAGTCATCGTGCCCGGTTCGATCGGTGGCGGGCCGAGGATCAGCTTGCCCGAGCCCTTGGCGGCCAGTTTCAGTGAGAAGCCCTCTGAGTAAGGCGCGCCCAGTTGCAGCAACGGCGAGAACACCCGCTGTCTGAACTTGTCACCCGTGTCGATGCCCATGATCCCCTCGGCGCCGATGTCCCGGAACAGCGCCTTCAGGTATTCGCTGGGCTTGCAGCGAGGTTCCTTCGACGGGCAGTCAACGCCCTTGATCACCTGAAAGGCGATGGGCGAAGGCGTGCTCAGCGATCCGACCGTCACGCGCGCCCTCGCGACCGGTCCGACCAGTGTCTCGCCACCGCCGAACTCCGCTTTGATCGTGCGACCGGTCAATTCGCTCTTGGGGCCGACCACCGACGGCAGCACCCGCAGCCCGGGTGAGCCGGTGTCGAGGAGGACAGGGACAGACGGTCCGCCGCCGACTCGGACGTGCACGAGCGCGCGGACCGCGGGTTCCGGTCCGTTGGGCGTCTCGGTGGTCATCGTGACCGGGACGGTTCCGACGGGCGAGCGCGAGTCTGCCTCGGTGGCGGACGAGGATCCGCATCCCGCCAGCACGCCCCCGGCGAGAGCGGCGGCGACTGCGGCGCCGAGAAGCGCGCGGATCGCCCTCCCCTCGGGCGGCCGGGTTCGAGATGGCATCCGACCTGAAAGCGCCATACGGGAAATCTCCACCCCGCGGCGACCTCGGGCAATCCCGGCTCGCCGGAACCTCCTTCGGAAGGACCGGAACCTCTTTTACGGGTCACCGGATCGCGGCCTCGGGCAGCCCTCCCCGCGGGTGGCGTCGCGTTCCGCGTGCTATCCGCGGCATTACGTGAGCGGCGCCCCCAGCTGCGTCAGCCGGCCGAACGAACATAGGTCAACACCGCGAGGACTCGCCGATGGGCGCTGGCCGCCGGTTGGATCTCGAGCTTCTCGAAGATCGCCGTGATGTGCTTCTCGACCGACGCTTGGCTCATGAGCAGCGATTCTGCGATCCCACGATTGGACTTGCCTTCAGCCATCGCCGCG
>DATKFF010000015.1:0-2841 GCA_035511595.1 Solirubrobacteraceae bacterium
GCCCGGGCACGGCTCCGGCGGATCTTCGCGCTGACGCTGCTGTTCCTGATGGCGTACGTGTCGATCGCGTTCGTCACTGCGATGGAGGCGCCGTCGAACGTTCCGTTTGGCCTGCGCGCGATCGAATGGATGCGTGATAACGGTGCGGCCTGGGTCGTATCCGACATCGAGCGCTACTACTACAGCCTGAACGCCCCCTCCAAGGGCGGACCGGCGCTCAAGCGGCTGCCGAAGGTGGGACTCGGCGCGGGAGCCGCGGCCTCCGGTTATCAGCCGGCTGCGATCGCCCCGGCGATCAACCCGCCGCTCCCGGGCGAGGGGCAATGGCACGGGACCGGACCGCTCGTGCGGGGGTCGCCACCGGTGCTGGTGACCACTTTCCGCCCGGATCCGAACTACCCGCAGATGGTCGCCGGAGTCGCGTGGGTCGACTCGACGCGAGCGTGGCTGCAGCTGTACCCGGGGCGCTACGAGCCACCGAACTCCGGCAATGCTGTCGCCGAGGTGCCGACGCAGCTTCGGGCAGGGTTGCTCGCCACGTTCAACAGCGGCTTCAAGCTCGAGGACGACGGCGGCGGGTTCGTTGCGTTCGGGCACGTGTACGCGCCGTTGCGCGACGGTCAGGCAACGCTGATCCGCTACCGCGACGGAACCGCGGACGTCGTCTCCTGGAGCGGCGGGCCGGCTCCAGGCCCGAACGTCGAGTTCGCCCGCCAGAACCTTCCCCTGATCGTCGACGGGGGCCAGCTCAACCCGAACATCCAGGATGGCTCGCAGTGGGGTGCGACGCTCGGCAACGCGGTCCGCGTGTGGCGATCGGGCGTTGGCGTCGATGCCCGCGGGAACGTCATCTACGCCGCCGCGGACAACCAGACCGCGCAGAGCCTGGCGGAGATCCTGCAGCGAGCGGGCGCGGTGCGAGCAATGGAGCTCGACATCAACTCCGAATGGGTGACGTTCAACTTCTACGGCTCCTGGGGAGCGGCCGGTCCACAGAAGCTGCTGCCGGACATGAGCCGCGACCCGACCCGCTACCTGACACCCGACGATCGGGACTTCTTAGCGGTGTATGCGCGCCGGGGCTGAGCCGCGGCGCCCTCAGCTGAACTGGACGAGTGCGATCCGGGCGGTGGCGACGCTCGAGCCGGAGCTGATCGTGAGCGTCACCCCGAGCTGGTTGGTCACGGCGCGAGTGAGCATCGAGCGGCCCTTAGCTGTCAGCGAGAAGAACAGGTAGCCGAGCTCGCCGCCGCCGACGATCTCAGGACGTGTGGCGGCGATCTGCGTCCGCCCTACCGACAGCGTTGCCGCGATGGGACAGGGGGCGGCGGTGCCGCAGCCGGCGAGGATCCCGCCGGAGCCGTGGGCGTAGACGAAGTCGGTCCCACCGACGATCTGCGCAACCTGGGACTGCGCGAAGCTCCGGGCCGGCCCCCTCCCGGCGGTCGAGAACGGGATCAGGCTGAGGTTGTCGATGGACGTGGTTCCCGAGACATCGCGCGCGCTGACTTTGACGCCCAGTCTGGCGCCGCGCGCGTGGCGCAGCAGCGTCCGCCCCTGTGGCGTCAGCGTGAAGAACAGGATCGCGGTGCCGCCGGGCTGGATCGCCTCGGTCCCCGTGGTGGCGATCGTCGTGCGGCCGGCCGAGATCGTCGTCGCCACGTGGCAGGTCGTGCCCGTGTAGCAGCCCGCCGGGATCCCGCCGGTGCCGGTCGCCTGGTTGACGAACGCGCTGTGGCCGTAGAGCACCAGGTGGGCGGGGCTGGGAATGGTCGAGGAGCTGGCGAGCACCTGTCCCGAGGAGCCGAGCGCCTGGACCGCGAAGAACGGCGCTGCGCTGCGGACGCTGATCTTCGCCTGTGCGCCTTGGGCCGCCGCGCTGGCGATCGTCGTCAGCGCCGTCTGGGTCGAGCCGGCGAGCACTCGCCACCTGGAAAGCCCGGAGCCGCTGCTCCAGGTGGCGCTGAGATTGGTCGTCCCGTCGGCCGTCGGGAGGACCGACAGCGCCGGCGGCGCGATCGGCGGGGCCTGGGCGCTCCCGGCGCCGCCGCTGGTGTCGGCCGTGGCGGCGTCGAGATAGTCATTGTCGATGTTGATCGTGACGCCGCCGTAGGTCTCGTTGTGACCGCCGCGGTACTGGTGAACACGCTGATGGTTCTGCCAATCAGAGCTGGGGACGGCCGAATCGCTCGTCCCCTGCTGGCCGTTCCAGTCGGCGATCCAGAGGTCGTCGGGCTCGGGATAGGAGGTTCCGTACTGGTTAACGAGGTCGGTGATCCCGGCCCCGGCGCTGCTGTAGACGCCGGAGGTGTAGCCGAGCGCGTGCAGCTCCGAGGTCCACCCCGATAGGAAGTTCAGCACCGCGGTGGTGTTGGCCTGGGTTCGCGAGTAGCTCTCCATGTCGTCATAGATCGGGTTCCCCGGGGGGATCCCGAGACTCTGTGCCTCTGCGACCGCGTTCTCGGCGGCAGAGGTGCCCTGAGCCGACGCCTGGCTGGGGGTGACGCCGGCACAGCCACAGCTGTTGGACGGAGCCTGCAGCCCGACGTACGTCGGCAGGAAGTGCCACCCGGCGGCCACCTCGCTGCTGATCCAGCTGGCGGTCAAATTCGGTTGCGAGCACGCCGCGTTGGTACCGCCGATGTAGATCCCGAGCGCGTGGTAGGGCGACGAGCCCCAGGCGGACATCGCGTGCGGGGACGGCGCCGAGCAGGCATCGAACCCGAGTCCGGTGTACACGGCCGACGCGGTGTGCGCCTGTGCCGAGGAGATGCGCGCGGTGAACGCGGGGTGAGGGGCGGCGGTGCTGGGCGGCAGCCGCGTGCGGTGCAGGGCGCGCAC
>DATKFF010000016.1:0-2543 GCA_035511595.1 Solirubrobacteraceae bacterium
TCCTCGCCGCTGATTCGGAACCTCGGGACCAGCCTGGTAGGGGGGTCGCTTGCGGACGTGCTCAGCGGCCGCGGGGTAGCGGTCGAGTACCGGGTAGTTCAGCGCGCCTGGCGCGGCGAAGCGGTGCGGCGGGACGAAGTCGCCATTCCTTATTCGAGCGGCCTCTTTGGAGCTGTTAGGTCAGGGCTTGCGGGTGGAATACGATGCCTGTCCGGTTCATGGCTGACGGTCCATCTATTTTTAGAGGGCCGACCGTGCTGAGGGGTCGGCGTAGCGAGTGCGCGGCGTTGGACGCGCTGCTTGCAGGAATGCGGGGTGGGCGAAGCGGCGTGCTTTTGGTGAGTGGTGAGGCTGGGGTCGGGAAGACGGCGTTGTTGGAGTACGCGGTCGAGTCGGCGTCGGACGTTAGGGTGCTGCGGGCGGTAGGGGTCGAGTCAGAGATGGAGGTCGCGTTCGCGGCCCTTCATCAGTTGTGCGCCCCGATGTTGGCTCGTCTTGAGAAGCTGCCGCGTCCGCAACGCGATGCGCTTGAGATCGTGTTTGGCCTTAGGGTGGGCGCCGCGCCGAGTCGCTTGCTGATTGGTCTCGCGCTGCTTAGCTTGTTGTCCGAGGTGGCGGAGGAGCGTCCGCTGCTGTGCGTTGTCGATGATGCGCAGTGGTTAGACAGGGCTTCGGCACAGGCGATCGCGTTTGCGGCGCGCCGATTGTTCGCTGAGTCGGTGGTGGTTCTGTTCGCGGCACGCGAGCCGGGCGACCAGTTGCGGGGGCTCCCGGAGCTGGAGGTTCGTGGTCTGCGCAATCGAGATGCGCGCGAGTTGTTGGCGTCGGTGTTGCGGGTTCCCTTGGATGAGCAGGTACGGGACCGGATCGTGGCGGAGACGCGAGGTAATCCGCTGGCGTTGCTCGAGTTGCCGCGGGGCCTCTCGCCGGCCGAGTTGGCGGGCGGGTTCGGAATGCCGGACGCGCCGGGCCTGTCGGGACGAATCGAGGACAGCTTCCGCCGTAGGCTTGCTGGGCTCCCGACCGAGACGCAACGGCTCATGTTGGTCGCCGCGGCGGAGCCCGTCGGCGACCCGGTGGTCGTGTGGCAGGCAGCCCAACGACTCGGGATCGGGGTCCGGGCGGCGGCCGACACCGACGGGTTGCTCGCGATTGGTACCCGTGTGACGTTTCGTCACCCGTTGGTGCGCTCGTCGGTGTATCAGGCGGCCTCCCCAGAGGAAAGACAAGCTGTGCATCGCGCACTCGCGGATGCGACTGATCCTGAGGTTGATCCCGACCGCCATGCTTGGCATCGTGCCCAAGCGACGGCCGGGGTCGACGAGGACGTCGCGTGCGAGCTGGAGCGCTCGGCGGGCCGCGCGCAGGCTCGCGGAGGGTTGGCGGCAGGGGCTGCGTTCCTTGAACGCGCCGCAGCGCTGACGCTCCAGCCGGCGCTGCGGGCGGAACGCTCGCTCGCAGCCGCGCGAGCCAACCACCAAGCCGGTGCGTTCGACGCGGCTCTTGCGCTCCTCTCCTCTGCGGAATCGGGACCGCTGACCGAGCTCCAGCGCGCCCAGGTGGAGCTGCTGCGCGGTCAGATCGCGTTCGCTCTGAGCCGCGGCAGCGACGCTCCACCGCTGCTGCTCAAAGCCGCCGAGTCGTTCGAACCGCTCGACCTGAGGCTCGCGCGTGAAACATACCTAGAAGCGCTTACCGCCGCGTTTTTCGCGGCCCGTCTTGCGAGCGGCGTGAGTCTGCTCGAGACCGCGAGGGCCGCCCGGCGGGCGCCACCGTCGTCGCAACCTCCGCGCGCGGCTGATCTGCTGCTGGATGGCTTGGCGCTGCTGATCACAGAGGGATACGACGCAGGAGCACCGACGGTGAAACGCGCCGTGAGCGCGTTCCGAAGTGAGGAGATCCCGGCGGAGGAGAGGCTTCGGTGGCTGTGGCTCGCGTGCCGCGCCGCTGGACTTCTTTGGGACGACGAGAGCTGGGACGTGCTCTCTGCGCGTTTCGTCCAGCTCGCACGTGATGCCGGTGCCCTCAGTGTGCTCCCCCTGGCACTCAGCACGCGCTCGGGGGCCCTGGTCTTCGAGGGCGAGCTCGCCATAGCCGCTTCGCTGGTCGACGAGGCGGCAGCCGTCAACGACGCGACCGGAAGCAGCCGCGCTCCGCGCTCGCCCTCCCAGCTGATCGTGGCGGCCACAGCGCAGGTCGGGCGTCAAGACGAGGGAGAGGCGTTGAGCTCCCAGTGGGCGACCGCTGTGCTTCTCAACGGCCTGGGCCGCTACGCGGAAGCGCTGGCCGCGGCCCAGCAGGCCGCTGAGGACGACAACGCAACGTGGTCGCGCAACGGGGGACTGGTTGAGTTGATCGAGGCGGCCGCTCGGAGCGGAAAGGCCGGGATCGCGGCCGATGCTCTCGGCCGGCTTGCGCAGACAACTGCAGCTAGTGGCACGGACTGGGCGCTCGGCCTTGAGGCCCGCGGGCGCGCGCTGCTAAGCGACGATGAGGCTGCCGACTGCCTCTACCGGGAGGCAATCGAGCGGCTAGCTCGCACC
>DATKFF010000017.1:0-6276 GCA_035511595.1 Solirubrobacteraceae bacterium
CCGCCTGCGCCGGAGATCGAGGACTCGACATCGGCCAGGATCTTCTTTCGCTGCTCGTCCTCCGTGGAGTCCGACAGCATCAGCATGAGGTCATAGAGGGGGGCTTCCTTGGCCATCGCGAGCGCCCGAGGATAGCGTTCCGTACACGATGAGCACCGGGCAGGAGCTTCCGATCGTCGAGGCCGCGGACCAGCAGGCGTGGCGGGCGTGGCTCGAGGCCAACCACGCGTCCCCCAGCGGCGTCTGGCTGAAGTTCGCGAAGAAGGGCTCGCCGACCCCGAGCGTGAGCTACGGCGAGGCGATCGAGGAGGCGCTCTGTTACGGGTGGATCGATGGCCAGGTGCGCGCGCACGATGAGCACTTCTACCTGCAGCGGTTCACCCCGCGGCGTCCGCGGAGCAAGTGGTCGCAGATCAACCGTGAGAAGGCAACGCGGCTGCTCGCCGACGGCCGGATGAGGCCGGCGGGTCTCGCGCAGATCGACGCGGCCAGGGCCGACGGCCGATGGGACGCCGCCTACCCGGCTCAGAGCGCGGCGTCAGTTCCCGACGATCTCCAGCAGGCGCTCGATCAGAACCCCGAGGCGCGGGCGTTCTTCGAGACGCTCACCGGCTCGACCCGCTACGCGTTCCTGTATCGCCTGCACCACGTCGTCAAGCCGGCATCCCGCGCCAAGCGGATCGCGGACTACATCGAGCTGCTGAGCGCCGGCAAGACCCTCTAGGGGTTGGCCAGGATCCGGGTCGCGACGTCGTAGGGGTACACGTACATCGTGACCTGACCGACGTGGAAGACGGCGGACGGCCGTCCGAGGTCGGGGGTCGGCCCCGGCACCAGCGATAGCGACGGATCGCCCAGCAGGAAGCTCCTGGTGGCGGCCCGCGGCGTGTACCAGCTGGTGATGTAGTGCAGGTCGAAGCGACACAGATGCTCGCCGCGGTCGCAGATCGAGACGGGATAGACCTTGACGCGGAAGTGGGCGGCCCACGTGATCGGTGCGGCGTCCCAGTAGCCGGAGTAGCCGACGGAGGCCCCTTCGCGAGCGGCGATCGCCGCGATCCGGTCTGAGACGACCTGCGACGGGAAGCCGCCGGTGTTGCGCGTATCCGCACCCTGCGCCAGCGAGACGACGCCAGCGAGCGCCACGACGGAGGTTCCGGCGATCGCGAGCGCCTCGGTCACGGCGCGCCGCATCGCGACCACCGGGACCACCGCAGCCGCGGCGTAGATCAGCCCCACCAGATAGCGGTCCGCATGGATGTCGACCGGGATCGCGCTGAGCAGGAAGGCGCCGGTCAAGAACGCCGCCGACGAGCACCAGAAGGTCATGAACGCGAGCCGTCCGGGCGCCATCCGCGGGTCCCGCACGGTCCCCCAGCCGGCACGCGCCAGCACGACGATCGCGGTGAGGCTGAGCACGGCGCAGGCCACGCTCAGGCCGGTGGTGAACGACAGGTTGTGGCCGAAGAAGTCGCCGTTGCCGAGCACGGCGATCGACTGCCACCAGAGCCTGAAGTTGGTCCCGATCTGGCCACCGGACGCGAGCGCGGTCGTGTTCAGTCCGGCCTCGGGGGCCGCGTGGAGCGCCGACATCGCCGCGCCGGTGATCGCCCAGCTTGCACCGGCCACCGCGAGCGTGAACAGGCCGACGGACGCCGCCCGGGCCGCGCGTGGACCCCGGCCGACCGCGAGCTCGGCCCCCAGCGCCAGCGCAAACGGCGCGATCCCTGCGAACACGAGCAGCACGTCGCCGGCGGCGTTGACGCCGACCACCACCCCGACGAGCAACGCGCCCCCGAACAGCAACGCGGACGGAAGCGCGGCGGCGCGCCGCGTGAGCAGCACCGCCCATGCCGCCAGCAGCGCGACGCAGAACCAATCCGGCGCATGCTGGGTCATCGACAGCAACAGATGGAGCGTCGCCGGGGCGGCGCAGATCAGCAGCACCGCCGTCAGGCTCGCCGCCACGCGTCCGGCGACCTGCCACACGGACCACGCCGCGAGCCCGGCGCCGGCCAGCGCCATCGCGTACGGCGCGAGCTCCCAGATCTCCCGGTGCAGCGGGAGCGACCTGGTGGCGAGCAGGAACAGCAGCGTCGAGTACCAGCCGAACACCCCCAGCACCACGTGGGCGTGCGGCGCCGCGCTGCCGAGCAGCTGCCCGATCACCGGCGCCGAGACGGTGTCGGCGTCGAGGTAGGCGGTGGCGATGATCGCGTGGTAGTTGAGCGCCAGCAGGACGAGGTACACGACGCCGAACGGCAGCGCGGCCCAGCGCCACCGGCGGCGCGCCGCGCCGGCCAGGGCCCGCCGCCGGTCGAGCGCGCTAGAGCGCCGCTTTACGGCGGATGTCTGCCAGCTGGTCGTCGACCCAGTCACCGGGGTTTCGCGCCGTCACGATCGACCGCAGACCCTCGTGGCGGCGGTGGCGCTCTTCGGGGGGCATCGTCAGCGCAGCGTGAATCGAGTCGGCGAGCTCCTGGATGTCGAACGGGTTGACCGACAGCGCGTACTCGCCGAGCTCCTCGTGCGCGCCGGTGTTCTCCGACAGGATCGACACGCCGGCGCGCTCATTGACCATCGGCCCCTCCTTGGCCACCAGGTTCATCCCGTCGAACATTGCGTTGACCATCAGCACGTCGTAGTGCTTGTAGGCGGCCACCGCCTCCTCGAGGTCGTCACGGAGCTTCAGCTGGATCGGCATCCAGTCGGGCGAGCCGTGCCGGTGGTTGACGACCGCCACGACGGCCTCGATTCGCTCGAGGTACTCGGCGTACTCCGGGACGTCCGTTCGCGAGGGCATCAGCTGGGCGATGAACGTGATCCGCTCACGGAACTCGGGGTGCTGCTCCAGGAACACGTCGAACGCGCCAAACCCGCGCAGGACGTTCTTCGACAGGTCCGCGCGGTCGACCCGCAGGATCAGGAAGTCACGCCGGCGGCGCAGCAGCTCCGCCTCGAACTCCTCGGTGCGGGGGCGCTCGGCGACCGCCTGGACCGCTCCGGCGTCGATCGGAAGCGGGTATGCGCGCACCCAGACCTCCCGGTCGTCGCAGTGCACCACGCCGCGGTCGAAATCCACCTCGAGCCCCAGCAGGTCGTCGCAGCACTGGAGGAAGTTGAGCCGGTACGAGCGGGTGTGGAAGCCGATGATGTCGTTGGACAGGATCCCTCTGTAGATGTCGTCGCGCATCGCCGACGGGAGCACCCGCCACGAGTCCGACTGGCTCCACGGGATATGGACGAAGTGGTGCAGGAACGCGTCCGGCCGGGCGCGCCGGATCAACCCCGGCAGCGTGTACAGGTGGTAGTCGTGGACCATCACGACCGGCTCGTCAACGTCCTCGATCTCCTCCAGCACGGCCCGCGCCAGGTCCTCGTTGACGACGTTGTAGCCGAACTCGAACGCCTCGGTCTCGTTGCGCCGGATGTCCGGCGCGTTCGACAGGTCCCACAGGTAGTGCTGGATGAACCACAGCATCGGGTTGGCGATGATGTTGTAGAAGCGGTCGTAGGCGTCCGGCTCGGATGCGACCAGCTTGACGCTGTACTCGCCGGCGCCGGGGGCGTGGACCGTGAACGGTCGCCCCTCGTTGCGCGCCGCCGCCTCGATGTCCTCGTCGGTCATCGCCGACGCGACCCAGGTCACGTCACGGTGCGAGGCGAGGCCGATCAGCGCGGTCACGAGCCCTCCGGTACCGCGCCGGATCTCCCCGTTTGCCTCAAACGTCACCGGCCCCCGGTTGGAGACGAGCACCAGCGGTGCGTCGGCCATCAGACTTGCAGCTGTTCGAACACCTTCAGCCAGTCTCGCAGGAGTCGCGGCATCAGGAACCGTCGCCGGGCCGACTCCTTGCCCGCGCGCCCGAGCCGCTTTCCGAGACCGGGGTCGGCGAGGATCTGCAGCGAGCGCTCGGCGCACTCCTCGACGGTGGTGACGAGAAACCCGGATTCGCCGTCGGTCACCTGCAGCGGGATCCCGCCGACGGCGCCGCCGATGAACGGCCGCGCCTTCCAGATCGCCTCGGTCACGGTCAGCCCGAAGCCCTCCCGTGTCGACTTCTGGATGCAGACGTCGCAGTGCGACTGGAACGCGTTGACCTCGATCGCGCCGACGTTGTTGAGGTTGTTGAGGATGTGGATATCGGGATCGCCGTCCGCGTGCGCGACCGTCGCGTTGAAGTAGTCCCAGCCCTCCGGATCGTCCGTCGCCATCGATCCAACCAGCGCGAGCTGCACGTCTGGCATCTGCTCCTTCACGATCCGGTAGGCGTCGATCACGCCGAGCGGGTCCTTCCACGGGTCGAACCGGGACACCTGACAGAGCAGCGGGCGGTCGACGTCGATCCCGAACTGCTCGCAGATGTAGACCGCGTCCTCGGGCGAGAACGCCATGTTCTTCGGAGCCAGCGGGTCGATCGCCGGGGGAATGATGTGCGCGCGCCCGTCCATCCCGCTGGGGACGTACTGGTCCATGTGGAAGACGGCCGCCTCGTACGGCTCGAGGTAGGGCACGAGCCGCGCGAGCGTGTCCGGGTTGGGCGTCGAGAGATCGATGTGGCAGCGCCAGATCCAGTGGCGCGCCTTCTCGGGCACGAGCGAGGCGATCGCCGCCGGCTGCGGGTCGTGGACGATGCACACGTCCCAGCCGTTGCCGAGCTGCGAGGCGTTGATCTCGTTGTAGCGGAGCCAGGTCTGCCACCCCTCCTCTGAGACGGCCTGCGGGTTGCCCTGGAGCGCGTTGTGCATCAGCTTTGTGGTGTTGAAGAACTCCTCGCGCCCGTAGATCACCTGCCACTCGGTCTCCAGCCCGACGTCGATCATCAGCGGGACGAGCGTGTTCAGGATCTCGGCGACGCCGCCGCCGAACGAGGTCGCTGACAGGTGCAGCACCCGTTTGCCCTTCAGCTGTTCGGCCAGAGCGATGATCTCCTCGACCAGCGGACGCCCGACGATGCTCGCGTAGTCGGCGAGGTTTTTGTTGGCGACGGAGACGGGCTGGAGCATTGATCTGGGTGTGTGAGCGGCGCGGGGAAGATAGCGCGAGCCGGAGATCAGCCGCGCATCGCTCTGAGCCGCGTGATCCCGTTGTCCACGCCCGCGACCAGCGCACGGTGCAGCACGTCGTTGCACGCCGAGATCGACGAGATCTGGAACTCGTGCCCGGAGCCGAGCAGCCGGTAGTGGTCGAGCGGCTCGCCCCAGCCGTCTGAGACGACGCCGCCGGCCTCACGCAGGCACAGCCAGGCCGCGGCCAGGTCGTATGGGGAGTTGTTCAGGACCTCGCCCCTCCCGACCCGCTCGAACTCCTCCCGCATCCCCGGGACGTCCTCGATCATCCGGGAGCCAACCTCGACCACCGCGTCCAGCTGGCCGGTGGCGATCCGGGTCATCACGAACGACTGCGAGCCGAGCTCGAAGGTCCCGCCGCCGACCGACGACGCGTCGATCAGGTCGCCGAGCACCTCCGCGGTGGGGCGCGCCGGCCGGCCGCGGAAGCCGTAACCCCAGAACATCCGGCCGATCTCGGTCTCGCCGCTGAGCGCCACCGGCCGGCTGGACCGCAGCCCTGCGCCGGCCTCGGCCAGGAACCAGTCCCCCGACTTGATCTCGACCACGCACCCCAGCCTGAGGTCGGCCATCGTCGGCTCGCCGTCGCCGAGCGGGGCCAGCGCAACGGACACGCACGCGGATTCGAGCCCCGCCATCGCCGGCCGCGTCCCGTCGATCGGGTCGACGATCAGGACCTCGACCGCGCCGGGTGGCGCGACCAGTCCTCGGTCCTCCGAGTAGAACGCCATCCGCGGCGCCCGCTCGCCGAGAAACTGCTCGAGCGACTCCTCGGCCAGCTCGTCGACCGCAAACGTCACGTCACCGCCCGCCCCGGCTGGGAGCGCGGCCCGCCCGGCGTGGGCGCCGAGCTCCGGCAGCACGCGCCCGCGCAGCCGCTGCGCGAGGTCGAATACGAGCTCGCGGTTCTCGTTTGAGGGCCTCGCCGGTTTGGTCACTCGCGCGTCATTGTGAAGCTGCAAAGATCGTGCGCATGCCGAGACCGAATCTCTACGACGCCCAGTTCGAGTACGACGACACCGATCCACAGGGCTACCGCGCGGGGATGGCGCGCGTTGGCCGGGACGCCGGCGGCGAGGAGCTCTCGGTCAAGCTGTTCGAGATCCCGCCGGGCGAGAGCCTGTGCCCGTATCACTACGAGTACGTCGAGGAGTGGCTGCTGGTGCTCGACGGCGAGCTCCAGCTGCGGCTCCCGAGCGGCGAGGA
>DATKFF010000018.1:0-6290 GCA_035511595.1 Solirubrobacteraceae bacterium
GTGCACCTCCGACGGTGATCACCTGCCCTCCGGAGATCGTGAAGGTGTGGCCGCTGGCGATCGTGGACGTCGGGCCGGGCGATCCGTTCTGTCCGGCTGGGCCGGCCGGGCCCTGCTGGCCGGCGGCGTTCCAGTTCAGAGCTGCCTCGGTGCCCGTGCTACCTGGTGCACCGGCCGGATTGCACGTCTGACCTGCGCTGGGGTCGATGATCCGGAGCAGATTCGTGCCACTCGTCGCCGGAACGGTGGTGGCCCCGCTTGACACGGCGTAGCACGCGTGGATCACGCCGCTCGAGTCCGGGACGCTCGCGACCGCCAGCGCCGCCGCGCCGCCCAAGGCGCCGACCGCCAGTAGCGCGGCAACCCTTCCGGAACGTCCGATCCGGTCCAAGAGCTCCATCTCTCGTCGCGCGACGATATCCCTCGGATCGGACGCGGTCAATCGGGTGCTGACCCCAGGCGACGTCGGCGTCGCTGGTCAGGAAGCCGGGATCGACCCGCAGTTGTCGGGGGCTGGCCGGCCGGCGAACCGCGCGGCCAGGTACGCAACGGCACCGGGGGCGCCGGTGACGGCCGCTCCGACGTGCTCGCCGAGCGCGGTCTCGACGTGGTCTACCTTCACGCCGGCCGCGCAGAAGCGCCGCATCTGCGCACGGTCGGGGCCGAGCGGCGCCAATTCGTCGTAGGAGGAGTGGTAGTCGTAGATCGGCGCTGTCGGGGTGCCGGGAAGATCAAGCGGGCTGATGCGATCGAACAGGTTCACGACAGCCGGCGTCGACTCGATGTCCGGGTATGCCTCGTACTCGGTCATCGAAGCGAACGGGAACTGCACGGCGGCCTGGGTCAGGCAGTCGTTCTGGGCCTCGGCAACGGCCGTTCTGCCCGCTGGGTTGAGGTACTGAAGGACGTCGGCCGCGGGGTAGTCACGGTTGACCGCCGCAAAGCCCATCACGATCGCGCCGCCCGCGGGTCCCCCGCTGAAGTCGTTGAGCGTCGCCATCACGCTCCCGACGAGTCCGCCGAGGGCGATCCCCTTGAAGTGCAGGCTCGGGGCGTACGCCGGCTGCGCCTGGGCCGCCTCGTCGCTCGCGACCGAGCCGCCCGAGTAGCCCCATATGCCCAGCGGCGTCTTCTGACCGAGGCCGTCGGGCGCGAAGTGCAGCACCGCCCTGATCCCGTCCAGTACGCCGTGGGCCTGGACCGCCGGGTCGAGGAACAGCGAGTCCGGCCCCTCGTAGTCGGGCGCGACGACCGCCCATCCCTGGAGCAACGCGTACTCCATCAGCCCCGTCTCCGAGCCGGAGTTGTTCTCGTCGTCGGTCAGGCCGGCGCGCAAGCCGTACGACGGAGAACACTGGGTGCTGATCCCGTCCTCGGCCGTCTGGTAGGAGACAAGCGGGCGCGGACCCTTCCCCGTCCAAGGGACGTCAGGCACCATGATCGTCGCGACGTCGGCGCTCGCGACGTCCCCGTCGTCGGTCGTCTTGTACTTCACCTGCCAGGCATGGACGGGCATCGGGATGCTGTAGGCGTTCACCTCGACCGGACGGGACGCGAGCACCGCTCCGTTCGGGAGGCCGGAGATGTTCGGCGGGACGTCGTAGAACGGGTCTTGGGACGGGACCGGGACCGCTCCCGCGGCCGACGACCACGCGCCCGCGATCACGAACACCAGCACGCCGACGACAGCACGCCTCATCTATTTCCCTCCCGCCTTGGTTCCGGCCGTTGGAGCCGGTCCGCAGACGTGAGCGTATGTGAGAGGAGCCTTGGGCGCGCCAGCAAGCGACCCGGGGTTGCCGGCAACCGCAACTCGGATTTGAAAGAGTTGTTACAGGGGCCACACCGGAAGACGGAGCTAGGAGAGGGATGCCGACGATTCGTAGACGACTCTGGGCGCTCGCCGCCACAGTCCTGACGCTCGCTGTCGCGTGCGTGACCGTGTTCGCCTCGAGCGCAGGGGCGGCCGGCTCGCACAAGCCCGCGGTCGACTGCCAGCCCTTCAGCGGCACCCCCTGCCTGCTTCCGTTCCCCAACAACCTCTTCACGATCCGCGACCGCTCGACGCCGACGGGTCTGCGAGTCCACCTGCCCGCGAACGCGATGCCCGTCAACAAGACCGGCGTGCGGATGAGCGTGGCCGAGTACGACCGCAACGACGGCTTCAGCCCGGGCAGCGCGGCGATCCTCCACGTCCCGGGGCTCGACAACGCGGCGGCGTTCAAGCGCACCGGCTCGGTCGGCGTGCTCGACATGAAGCAGGCGTTCGCGAAGAACCAGCCGATCGTCGTGATCGACGAAGCCACGGGGCAGCGCCAGCTGATCTATTCGCAGCTCGACGCGAACGCGCCGAACCCCCAGGGCACCAACCTGATGATCGTGCCGGGCAAGGAGTTCACCGACGGCCACACCTACGTGGTGGCGCTGCGCAACCTGCGCACCGCCTCCGGGAAGGTGATCGCCGCGCCCGGTTGGTTCGAGAAGCTCCGTGACGGCCGGCGCCTGCCGTCCGACGAGCGCTCGCAGCTTGGCCGTTACAAGCGGATCTTCGCGGCGCTCGGACGCGCCGGAATCGCGCGCTCGAATTTGTACGAGGCGTGGGACTTCACCGTCGGGTCGCAGAAGAGCCTCACCTCACGACTGCTCTCGATCCGCAACAACGCGTTCGCGCAGCTCGGCGACACCAACCTCGCGAACGGCAACGTGACCGGAAGCGCCCCCGCCTACACCATCACGAGCAACGCGCCGCTGAGCGGCACCAACCTCCGCGATGTCCAGGGCAGCTTCCAGGTCCCGTGCTACCTGATCACGTGCGGGCCGACCGCGACCACCGCCTTTCACTACAGCTCCAGCAGCCCAGACGCGCTGCCCACGCAGATCCCGGGCAACGTCGCGACGGCGCAGTTCGACTGCATCGTCCCGAGCTCCGCGTCGCCGTCGAACCCCTCGCGGATCTCGCTGTACGGTCACGGCCTGCTCGGGTCCCTCACCGAGGTCAAGGACCCGTGGGTGGAGGCGCTCGCGACCAACTACAACATGACCTTCTGCGCGACCGACTGGTGGGGGCTCGCCTCCGGCGACACCGCGCTCGCCGCCGAGGGGGTCACGAACCTGAACCTGTTCCCGGCGGTGGTCGACCGCCTACAGCAGGGGGTCCTGAACTTCCTCTTCCTCGGCCGGCTGATGGACAACCCACGGGGCTTCGCCTCGAACCCAGCGTTCCAGTCGGGCGGCCAGTCCGTGATCGACACCTCACACCTGTACTACGACGGCAACAGCCAGGGCGGGATCGAGGGCGGCCTCACGACCGCGGTCTCGCCGGACTTCCGTCGGGCGGTGCTGGGCGTCACCGGGATCGACTACGGAAACATGCTGATCCAGCGCAGCACCGACTTCGCCCCGTTCAAGACGATCCTCGAGGCCAGCTACACCGACCAGTCGCTTTATCCGGTGATCACCGACCTCATCCAGCAGTTGTGGGATCGCGGCGACCCCGACGGCTACGCCGCGAACATGACCTCGCGTCCGCTGCCCGACACGCCGTCGCACACGGTGCTGATGCAGATCGCCTACGGCGACTTCCAGGTCAGCATGTACGCGGGCGCCGCGGAGGCGCGGACGATCGGGGCCGACGTCTATCAGCCGGCGCTCGATTCGGATCGCTCCCGTGACCGCAACCTGTTCTACGGGATCCCCGCGATCGGCCACTACCCGTTCACGGGCTCCGCGGTCGAGATCTGGGACAGCGGCCCGGGCCGGGTGCAGCCGCCCCCGGTCGGCAACGTCCCGCCGACCGCCGGGCCGAACAACATCGACCCGCACCAGAACCCGCGCAACACGCCCGCCGCGCAGCAGCAGATCTCCGACTTCCTTGAGCCCACCGGAGCGGTCGTGAACGTCTGCGGCGGCAAGCCGTGCCACTCGTCGGTCTTCACGCCTTGAGCTGAGAATGGGAACCGGCCCAGCCGGCCGGTTCCCGCTTGCAATCGGACCGACGCTGTGTTGTCGTTCCCCTGTCCAGGTACCGGCCCGTCCAGGGGCCGGTCGGTAGGGATCTATGAGGGAGAAATCGATGCTGCTGGTCAGGCTGATCCGCGGCGCCGGCGCGTCTGTCGCGCTCGCTGCGCTGTTGCTGCTGGGCGGCGGGGCAAGCGCCGCGCTCGCGTGGAGCCCCCCGGCCCCGATCGCTAACGCGGTCGTGAAGACGACCAACGTCCCGATCCAGATGAGCGACGGGACGACCCTCTACGCCGACATCGTCCAGCCGGCCGACTCGTCGGGCAACGCGCTACCGGGCCGCTTCCCGGTGCTGCTCACACAGACTCCCTACAACAAGAACACGCCGTCGCTGAACTTCGAGGACGACTACCTGGTCGAGCACGGCTACATCCAGGTGATCGCCGACGTCCGGGGAACCGGATCCTCGGAGGGAGCTTGGAACTCGTTTGGCCCGCGTGAGCAGCAGGACGGCTATGACCTCGCGGAGTGGGCACGCGTCCAACCCTGGAGCGACGGCTCGATCGGGCTGCACGGGACCTCGTACGGCGCGATCAACCAGTTCCTGACCGCCGAGCTGCAGCCGCCGGGGGTCAAGGCGGCGTTCCCGATCGTCCCGATGTCGGACGCCTACCGGGACGTCACCTTCGCCGGCGGCGAGGTCAACACGTCGTTCATCCCGACGTGGCTCGGGCTCGTGACCGCGACCGGCCTGCTTCCCCCCACCTACAGCGCCAGCGACCCGACCGAGGCCGCCAACGTGCTCGTCCAGCACAGCGGCGGCGCGCTCTCGTTCCAGGCCTCCCAGATCCTCGACTCGACCACCGGCGGCAACGCTGCCTACGACGGGCCCTTCTACCAGGTGCGCTCGCCGATCGACATGATCTCCAGAGACCGGATCCCGACGTTCGTCGTCGGGGGCTGGTTCGACCTCTTCCAGCGCGGCGAGCCGCTGCTCTACCAGGCACTCCGCCGCCAGCACGTTCCCACGCGGCTGTTGATGGGCCCCTGGTACCACATCACCGCCGGCAACGGGCTGCCGGCGCAGGGCGTCCCGACGCTCGACGACCTCGAGCTGCGGTGGATGAACCACTACGTCAAGGGGCTGCCCGACCCGGGGCTCGACAACGCCAAGGGCGCCACCGACACGATCCCACCAGTGACCTACTACGAGAACGGTTCGAACAAGTGGACGAGCGCCGACGGCTGGTACGCGCCCGACGCCGGCTTCCAGGCGCTGCACCTGAGCGGGCCGGCGGCGCCGCAGTCGCCGGGGACCCTCAGCCCGACCGGGCCGCCGAAGAGCCAGAGCCCCGACACGCTCGTCTTCAACCCGGCGACCGGGGTGTGCAGCCGCTCGACGATCCAGTGGACGGCGGGCGCGGGCGGCGGCGACGGCACCCCGTGTGAGACCGACTCGCGCGCCAACGACGCGACGAGTCTCTCCTACGACATCCCGATCGCCCACGACATGCACGTGCTCGGACCGATGAACGCGCGGGTGTGGGTCGGGAGCACCGGCGGGCGCGACAGCCTGATCACCGCGCGGGTCGAGGACGTCGCACCCGACGGGACCGCCACGCAGATGTCGGCGGGCTGGGCGACGATCTCGCTGCGAGCGCTCGACCAGAGCAAGACCGTGTTCGCGGACGGCCTGATGACCCAGCCCTACCACCCGTACACGCAGGCGTCGGTGCTGCCGATCCCGAGCGACGGCTCGCCGGTCGAGGTCGACGTCGAGATCTACCCGACCGGCTGGGACCTGCTGGCGGGCCACACGCTCCGGCTGACGCTCCAGGAAGCGGACGTCCCGCACCTGATGGCGCCCTTGCCGACGGAGCTGAACAGCGCCGGCGCGACGCTCTCGATCTACCACGACGCCGCGCACGACTCCGAGCTCGTGATCCCGGAGCGCGGCGCCGCTATTGCTCCGGGGCTCCGGCCCGCGGTCAAGCGGGCGAGTCCGAAGCGCGCCACGAGGCACCGCGCTCGCCGCAACGCCACGCGCCGCGGCAGGCGCAAGGCGGCGCGGCGACGGTAGGTGATCGGCTCCGGCGGGAGCAGATCACAGGCCCCACATCAGCACAGGATTTTTACGCCTCCCGGCGAGTCCCCGCCTACCGTTGTTCGGGCCGATTTTCGGCGTTTCGCCAAATTCAAGAGTCTCGTGTCAGTCGTTGACGAGCGGGACGTATATAGGTTTGCAATGCCCCGAGGAACACACCGCCCGCGCCGGCCGATCGGCCCGAACACCGTCTGGATCCTGAAGCTCTGCGGCTTCCGGTACTCGACCA
>DATKFF010000019.1:0-6383 GCA_035511595.1 Solirubrobacteraceae bacterium
GGCGTCGAGCTCGCCGCCCACGTGAGCGCGATCTCGACGGTCGGGACGACCACCAGCGGCGTCGTCTCCTACAACGCGACCCTGACGCTCGACCAGAGCAACTCGCAGGTGAAGCCCGGGATGAGCGCGTCGGCGTCGATCGTCGTCGCGCAGGCGCAGGGGGTCAACGTGCCCAACAGCGCGGTCACCGGCACAGGCTCAATCGCCACCGTCACGCTCGATACCAACGGTAAGAAGACGCAGCAGCAGGTCGCCGTCGGCCTCCGGGGTACGACCCGGACACAGATCGTCAGCGGCCTCAGCACGGGCCAGCAGCTGGCGGTCACGACCGTGCTGCCGCCGCTGACCTCGGGCACCTCGACGACCTCGAGCACCGGCAGCGGAACGCTCGGCGGAACGACCGTCCGTCCGGGCGGCTTCGGCGGCGGCGGATTCGGCGCCGCCGGCGGCGGCGCCCGCGCCGGAGCGGCCGGCGCGGGAGCCGGGGGCTGATGCCCCACCCACGACCCGTTCCACGCCCGAACGTGCCGGTGATCGACGTCTGCGACGTCCGCAAGACCTATCAGCTGGGCGAGATCGCAGTCCACGCGCTGCGCGGCGTCAGCGTTCGCGTCGAGCGTGGCGAGTACGTCGCGATCATGGGTGCCTCGGGCAGCGGCAAGTCGACACTGATGAACATCCTCGGCTGCCTCGACCTTCCGACCAGCGGCGTCTACCTGCTCAACGGACTCGATGTCCGCGACGTGGACGAGGACACGCTCTCGGACGTACGCAACCGGTTCATCGGCTTCGTCTTTCAGAGCTTCAACCTGATTCCGCGCACGCGGGCGCTGGCGAACGTCGAGCTGCCGCTGTCCTACGCGGGCGTTCCACACGCGGTGCGGCGCGACCGGGCGCTCGCGGCGCTCGACGCCGTCGGGCTCGCCGACCGGATCAACCACCTGCCGTCCGAGCTCTCGGGCGGCCAGCAGCAGCGTGTCGCCGTCGCGCGAGCGCTCGTGACCAACCCGGCCCTGATCCTCGCGGACGAGCCGACCGGAAATCTCGACACGACGGCAAGCGACGAGGTCCTGGGGACCTTCGAGCGGCTGAGCAACGAGGGACGGACGATCGTCCTGATCACGCACGAGGGTGGGATCGCTGCGCACGCCCAGCGGGTGATCCGGGTCCGGGACGGAATGATCATCGCCGACGAGCGCCCCCGCGCTAAGGAGGCGATCCGATGACAGAGACAATCCGGGTGGCGTTTGCGGGGATCGTGGCGAACAAGCTGCGCTCGGGGCTGACGATTATCGGCCTGATGATCGGCGTCGGCTCCGTGATCGTCCTGATCGCCGTCGGCACCGGCTCGTCGGACGCGGTCCAGAAGCAGATCGACGCGCTGGGCTCGAACGTGCTGCTGGTTCAAAGCACGCAGGGGCTCGGAGGTGCCCGCGGTGCAACGTCGAGCACCGCGCTCACGATGGCGGACGCGAGCGCGCTTCAGAACCCCTTCCAGGCGCCTGATGTCGCGAGCGTGTCTCCCGTCGTCACCGCCAACGGGGTCACCCTCACGTACAACGGCGTCACGTACACGCCGACCCAGTTCATCGGCACGACCCGGAGCTACGAGACGGCGCGTAGCTACACGACCGCCGAGGGCTCCTGGTTCTCGAACAGCCAGGAGAACAGCCACAGCCGCGTGCTCGTCGTCGGCCCGACGGTTGTCAGCCAGCTTTTCGGCGGCCAGGATCCCGTCGGGGACACCGTCCAGGTCAACGGCACCAGCTACCAGATCGTCGGCGTCACGGCCTCCAAGGGGTCGAACGGAACCGCCAACCAGGATGACGTCGCGTTCGCTCCCCTGAGCGCGGTGCAGGACACGCTGACCGGCTACGGAAGCATCAACCAGATCGTCGTTCAGGCGAAGTCGACGCAGTCGCTGACTGCCGCGCAGGCCGAGGTCACCCAGATCCTGACCCAGGTCGATCCGCCTACCCCGGGCTCGACGTCGACGAGCAACTTCAACGTCATCAACCAGGGGTCGATCCTCCAGACCTCGGCCTCGAGCAGCAGTGTGTTCACCACGCTCCTCGGGGAGGTCGCGGCGATCTCGCTGCTCGTCGGCGGAATCGGCGTGATGAACATCATGCTCGTGTCCGTCACCGAGCGGACGAGGGAGATCGGAATCCGCAAGGCCGTCGGCGCCCGCCGCAGCGACATTCTCAAGCAGTTCCTGATCGAGGCGGTGCTGGTCTCGATGCTTGGCGGCATCGCAGGAGTTCTGTTCGGCGTCATCGGCAGCCAGTTCACGATCGCCGGCGTCCAGCCCGTGATCGCCCCGTACTCCGTCGCTCTGGCGTTCGCCGCCGCGCTCGCCACGGGCTTGTTCTTCGGCACCTATCCCGCGAGTCGCGCGGCCTCGATGAGGCCGATCGAGGCGTTGCGGTTCGAATGACCGATCCCACCAAACCGAGAGGAATCCAGATGAGCGCCGTCCCCTACGACACCCCCGACCAAGACTGGGAAGAACCCGAGCAGGAGTCCTTCGTCCCCCCCGGCCGGCGCCGGCGGCGTTTCTTCAATCGCAAGAGCGCCGCGCTCGCGGCGGCGATCACCTGCGCCGCAGGCTTCTATGCAGGGATTCGCGTCGAGAAGGGCCAGCTGGCCAGCACCGCGTCCGCCGCCACCACCCCGGCCGCCGGAACCGGCGCCGGCGCGGCGGGCGGCTTCGCCGGGCGCTTCGGCGGAGGTGGCGGCGCCGGCGGTCCCGGAGGGGCAGGCGGCAACGCGTCGATCGGAACGATCTCGAGCGTCAGCGGCAACACGGTCTACCTCACGACTACCACCGGGAACACGGTCAAGGTGACGCTTTCGTCGAGCACCAAGCTGACGAAGAGTCTGAGCGTCTCGAAGAGCTCGCTGCACCCCGGTGACGCCGTCGTCGTCCAGGGGGTGAAGAACTCCAGCGGCGCGGTCGTCGCGACCTCGGTCAGCGACACCGGCGCCCGAGCCGCCGGCACCGGCGCCGGCGGCTGATCCACCAACACCACGAAAGGAAGCACATGAAGCCCCGCAGCAAGACCCGTCGCCGAGCGCTCCGGCTGATGCCCGTGCTCGCCGCGACCGGCGCGAGCCTCGCGCTCGCGGCGTGCGGAAGCAGCTCCTCCAGCAGCTCCGGAACGACCTCGACATCCGCCTCGGCAAGCGGCGGCGCGACGAGCACCAGTCGCACCGCGTTCGTGCAGTGCCTCAAGAACCACGGGATCACGCCGCCGCCGAACGCGGGGCAGCGGGGCACCCCCGCGGGACCGCCCCCGGGCGGCGCGAGCGGCGCCAGCAGCTCGGCCCGTCAGGCCGCCTTCAAGGCGTGCGGGGCGCCGGGAGGTGGGCACTTCGGAGCAGCCGCAGGCGGATCGGGCACGACGCCGGCGGGGTGATGCGGGTGTGCGACTCGCACAGCGCCACCCCGCTCCCTAGCCCATGAGCTCGACGCTCGCAAGCGGCTCGTAGCGGGCGCCTGAGCGCAGCAGCCGCGACCGATACAGGGTGACCTGCGTCGCACGGAAGCCGACCTCCGGCGCGTCGGGGAGCGGCCGGCGTGGTAGGCGCGAGCCCCGGCCCAGCCTGGCGACCGTGACGTGCGCGAGGTACGGGCGGTTCTCGCGCCGGTACCAGCCGCCGGCCTCGAGCGTGTCGGCGAGCGCGGCCTGCGCGCGGGCCAGTGCGCCGCTCGGGTCCTCGAGCTCCACCGCGAGCACCCGCGGGCGGCGCGGAGGCAGCCACGTCCCGGCGGCGACGCGGAGGTCGGGCGCCGTGTACGCGGCGAGCACCCCGCACGCATCCGCGATCGCGCCGATCTCGTGTTCGGAGCGCCAGCCGAGGAAGCACATGGTGGCGTGCAGATCGTCCCGCGCGATCGCGCGCACGCCGTCGAGGCCCTGGAGCGCGCGTGCCTGCCAGCGCCCCACCGCGTCACGCGTACCGCCCGGCAGCTCGAGCGCCACGAACAGCCGGGCGCGCCCGTCACCGTCCTCGGCGGTGCCGACGGGAGCGTGATCCAGGCTCAACGCCCGGCGCCGGCGCCGCCGGGCAGCGCCTGCTGGGACTTCTCCCCCACCAGCAACCGGCGCAGCAGGTGCATCGCCACCGTGGTCGAGCGGTCGCGAACGTCGGCGCGTCCTCCTGGCAGCCGCGTGCTGCGCGTGATCCGCTCGCCTTCCGCCGAGGCGACCGAGAAGCAGACGAGGCCCACCGGCTTCTCCTCGGTCCCGCCGTCGGGGCCGGCGATCCCCGTGATGCCGATCCCGAAGTCCGCCTCTAAGCGCTCGATCGCGCCGTCAGCGAGCGCCTCCGCGACCTCCTCCGAGACCGCGCCTACGCGTTCGATCAGGGCCGCATCAACGCCGACCAGCTCGGACTTCGCGCGATTCGAGTAGGCGACGATCCCGCCCGCGAAATATGCCGAGGATCCCGGCCGCTCCGTCAGCCTCGCCGACATCAGCCCCCCGGTGCACGACTCGGCGACCCCCACCGTGCGACCGTCGAGCAGCCCGGCGATCTGCTCGTCGATCGTCGAGCCGTCGTCGGAGAACAGCGTGTCACGGTGGCGCTCACGGATGAACTCGACGAGCGCCTCGTATGCGTCCTCGGCAGGCGGCTCGTAACGCACCGAGACCTCGATCTCCCCGCGTCGCAGGCAGGTGGTGATCTCGAGCTGATCGAGCGCCAGCCCCGCGGCCTCGGCGGCGCGCAGCGTGTTCGCGATCTCGGACTCCGGGATCCCGAACAGGCGCAGCATCCCACGCCGCAGCTCCGGGGCCCCGGCGATCGCGGCCTGGAACGCCTCGGTCTGCCGGGCCGTCTCCCACATCGGCTGGAGCTCGCGCGGCGGCCCCGGCAGCACAACCACGGTCGGGTGCGTTCCCGACCGCGGCGGCACGACCAGGCCCGGCGCGGTCCCCACGGGGTCGATCACCGTGGCGCCGCGCGGGATCATCGCCTGCTTGCGGTTCGACACGCGGATCGCTTCGCGGTCGAGATTGGGCCAGCGCTGCATGATCCCGGCGAGGATCTCCTCGATCCGTTTCTCCAGGCCCGGATCGAGCACCATCTCCCGGCCACTGAAGTCGGCGACGACCTGGGTGGTGAGGTCGTCGGCGGTCGGGCCGAGGCCACCGCTGGTCACGATCAACGCGACCCCCTCGTCGGCCATGAATCGCAGCGCCGTCATCAGATCGGCGGGCCGATCGCCGACGATCTGGATCATCTCGGCGTCGACCCCCAACTCCAGCAGCCGCTCGGACAGCCACGGCCCGTTCCGGTCGGAGATGATCCCGGTCAGCACCTCCGTCCCGGTGATCAGGATCCCGGCGCGCGGCCGGCGGCTGCTCGGATCTCGCCGCCCGTCGCTGCTCATGGACACGTTGGCGACTGCGACAGTGGGATGTGCGTGACGCTGGTCGGCGTGATCAGCAGGCGGATCGCGGTCGGCGACGGCGAGACCGGCGTCGATTTGCCGTTGACGTTCATCTGGACCGACGCGTTCCCGAGCGTCAACAGCAGCTTGGGCGCCGTCTGCGCCGGGATCGCCTCGCCCACGGTGAACGTCCGCTCGTTGATCAGCTTCGCGCCGGAGCCGTTGACGAGGCAGACGTAGACGGTCGCCGTCGGGACCATCTTGAGGGTCGCGGCCGTCGGCGTCGCCGGGAGCGTGGTGGTGGAGGTCTTTGCGACCACGGGTGCGCGCGGATGATGACGTGGTGAGGGTCGGTGCGCGGTCGTGGGCGTCGAGGACTGGCTGAGACTCCCGACCACGCCGAGCACCACCAGGATCAGGACGATGACGGCGACGATTGGGGCCCAGGACGGTATCCGCGGGGCCCGCGGGCGGCGCTCGCGGCGCTCACGATCGCGCGACGCGATCGACCCGATCGGACGCACGTCGTGCTCGGAGGGGTGCTCGTAGCGCCGCTTGAACTCGTCCAGCAGCATCCGCGAGTCGAGCCCCAGGTAGTCGCCGTAGGTACGCAGGAAGCTCTTCGCGTACACCGGCCCGGGCAGCAGGTCCCACTCCTCGTTCTCGATCGCGCGTAGGTACTTGGCGCGGATCTTCGTCTGCGCCTCCACCTCGCTGATGTCGATCCGGTCGCGCATCCGCGCCTCCCGGAGTGTTGAACCGATGTCCGCCATGGGCCGCGAAGGCTACCGGCGCGGTACCGCGGCTAGCGGGGCTTTTAGGGCGCCTCGCCGTCGTCGGGCACCGGCACGGGCGCCCGGGTGCCGCCCGGGTCGGGCGGCGGGCCGTCGGCCTCGGCGAGGTGGGACAAGATCCGGGGCACATCCGCCTCGGTGATCAGTACCTGCCGCGGCTTGGAACCCTCGTATCCCGAGATGATCCCGCG
>DATKFF010000020.1:0-3186 GCA_035511595.1 Solirubrobacteraceae bacterium
GGCGGTAGAGCCGGGCCGCGTCCTGTCGGTGCAGGGCTGGCCAGCGCGCAGAACCGTCACCGAGGTAGCCGGACACGCCCGAACGCTGCGCGATGTCGATCAGAGCGCCGGCGAAGCCGCGCTTCTCTCGTTCGTGTACCGAAGGCGCGAGCCGGATCACCGAGGCACGCACGCCGCGAGCAGCGAACGCCAGCGCGGCTCGCTCCCCGGCCGCCCGCGCCGCGGCCGGCGCGGCCGGGTCCGGGGCATCGGCCTCGGTGCCGACCCGTCCGGCCGGGAGAACGAGCGTGCCGGAGGTGACGACCAGCGGCCGATCGGACCCGCCGAGCGCGTCGCCGAGCGCCTCGATCACCCGGCGGTCCGTCTCGGCGGCCTCCTCAAACGGCTCGCCGTGACGGAAGGCCAAGTGGATCACTCCGTCAGCCGCTGCAGCCCCGGCGCGAAGCCTGTCCAGATCAGCGAGGGTCGCCAACCGAACCTCGGCGCCCAGCCCGACGAGGCGATCGGACGACTCCCGGGACCGGGCCAGTCCGATCACCTGGTGGCCGGCCCGGCGAAGCTCAGCAACGACGGCCGATCCGATAAAGCCCGAAGCTCCCGTGACGAACACACGCATGACAGCTACCTCCACGAATCGTTGAGTCCATCGACTTCCGTGCAAGCGTTCCAGAAGTCGGGCGCGGAGGCTACAACTTCTTGAACGTCAAGTCAAGAAGTCGTACGATGTCAATGTGGCTCGTACCGGTCGCCCCCGCGCCTTCGACACCCAGCAGACGCTCGCGCGTGCTCGCGACCTGTTCTGGTCGCGTGGGTATGCCGCGACCTCGGTACAGGATCTGGTCGATGAGCTGGGAGTGCAGCGCGGCAGCCTTTACGGCGCCTTCGGCGACAAACACGACCTGTACCTACAGGCGGTCGCACTGTACGCGCGCGAGAACCGCGACCAACTCGAGACGATCCTTCAGGCCGACCCGATCCTGCCTGCGCTACGGCAGATGCTCCTCGAACCCTCAACCCTGACCGGCGGGCCCGAGCACCCGCAGGGACGACGAGGCTGTCTCGTCGGCAACACCACCGCCGAACTCGTCCCCGGCGACGATGCCGCCAAAGCGGTGGCCGCAGCCGCCTACGACGGATTCCTCGAAATTGTGACCGCAGCACTCGCCCGCGCCCAGGCCACCGGCGAGGTCACCACCACCGCGGCGCCCGAGGCACAAGCGCAACTACTGCTGCTCCTCTTCCAAGGCTCCGCACTCGTTTCCCGCGCCCAACCCGACCGCGACCAAATCGCTGCCGGGATCGACGCCGCCCTCGACGCCCTCCGACCCCACCGCCACACCGCGTAACGACACGTGGATCAAGCACCGACCCGAGTCCCGCCACGCGCGGACAGGGAAACGCTCGCCATCGGCGGCGCCGCGCGCAACCTCGTCGGTAGCGCTCGTGGCGACGAGCAGGTCGATCGCCCCCCTGTTGTGCGGCCCTCCTTTCCCGACTGCACAGGCATCGTTCAGACCAAGCGGCTGTTGCCCGATCGTGCGGAGGGCAGCAGCCTCGCCGAGAGTGCCGCCTCGGCGACGAAGCGGGAGCCACTGCGCGGGTCCTGATGGCCTGGGCACATCTTGTGGCTGGTTCAGCGTTCGTTGCCCGCTCGCAGCCAGGCGATGTAGTCGGCGGCGGCGCGCTCTGTGTCCCAGGCCGGCTCGTAGCCGGTGTCGTCGCGCAGGCGGGTAATGTCGAGCCAGGCCTGTCGGGTCTCGCCGCCGATGGGTAGATCGACTTGGGCTTCGGGGACGACCTGTCGGATCGCGGCGGCGACCTCGGCGTTGGTTGTGGCGTGGCCGGAGGCGACGTTGTAGGTGTGGTGGTTGAGGCGGTTGGCGAGTTGCAGCAGCGCGATCGCTCGGCCGGTGTCCTTGACGTAGCAGAGGTCAAGCGAGTCCTCGGCGTGCATCCGGCCGCTGACCCCGGAGAGGTCCGGCGCGCGGCCGTGGGCGGCGGCGTGGATCAGCTGCGGGGCGGGGAAGAACGGATCGGGGTTGTGGCCGAGCGGTCCCCATGTGCCCGAGATGCGGAGGTTGACGACGTCGATGCCGGTGGCGTTCGCGAGATGGCCGGCGAGCAGCTCGTTGACCTTCTTGAACGTGGGGATGAGGTGCGGTGCGCTCATCGACAGGGGCATCTCCTCGGTGAGCGGACCCTCGAGTGGGTCTTTGGCGCCGGCGTAGACGCCGATCGTGCTCGCCAGGGCGACGCGCCCCACACCCCACTCCTGAGCGGCCTGCATGATGTTGAACAGGCTGCCGAGCGACCGGCGCGCCGCCTGCACCGGCGGCTCGGAGCTCGGCGGCCAGGGCATCGAGCCGGCGAGGTGGACGATTCCGGTGATCCGATGACGCTGGCCGATGGCCAGCAGCGCCTCCGGATCGGTCGCGTCGGCCTGCTCGACTGCGACCGGTGCGTCGAAACGGCCGGCCGGCACCTCGGCGTGGCTGCGCTGGACCAGTACGCACTCCTCGCCAGCGTCGAGCAGCGCCTGCACAGTGTGGGAGCCGATGAAACCCAAGCCTCCGGTGATCAAAATCATCGTCGTTCTCCTGTCGTCCGTAATGCTGATCGTCAGTGATACTGATGATCAGCATAGCGATACGCTCTAGACCATGTCCATCGACAGCGGACCCGGGCCGGTGGTGAGCCGGCGCCTCGGCTACCTGTTCAAGCACGCACAGATGCGCATGGAGGAGCTCAACACGCAGGCGCTGGCCCCGTTCGGCATCGACGCGCGCGAACTCGGGATCCTGCTCGTCATCGCAAGTCACGAGCCCGGCTCCCAGCAGCAGGCGGCGCAGCGGCTCGGCATCGACCGAACCACGATGGTCGCGCGGCTTGACGCGCTCGAGGACAAGGGCCTCGTGTCTCGCCATCCTCACGCCGAGGACCGACGGCGCAACCTCGTCGAGCTCACCGCCGCTGGGCGCGACATCGTCAAGCAAGCCACCGAGGCCAGCGAGCGCGCCGAGGCGGCGCTGCTCGCACCACTCACCCCGCAAGACGGGGAGAGACTCCGGGAGGCGCTGCAGACCATCGTGCCCCACCCGGCCTCGGACACGGAGTGAATTCTGCTCTCACGAAACACCCCCCACGTCACCGGCGCTCCAGGCAGGCTGGCGGTCTGGCTTCTCCTTC
>DATKFF010000021.1:0-2456 GCA_035511595.1 Solirubrobacteraceae bacterium
TGCGGTACTTGTGCGACTTGTCGCCGAGGCGGATCGTGGCGGTCTTGCGGCCGCGCCGGAGTTGGTCCGCGAACACCGACGAGTAGAAGTTCAAGACGCGCACGACGCGCCAGCCTACCGATCCGGCACGTACCGCGACAGCGCCCGCTCGACCATCTGCCGCTCGCCCTCATACGTGAGCGTCCGGGCCGCCTCCTCGAGCGGCATCCAGTGCACCTGCTCGATCTCGTGATCGTGCGCGAGCTCGCCCGAGCGATATTCGAACAGGTAGAAGGCAACGCGCTTGTGGACGGGGTGTCCCTTGCGCTCGTACGTGTACTGAACCTCGCCCAGCTTCTCGACCGGCTCGGCACGGACGCCGGTCTCCTCGTGTATCTCACGGGTGGCCGCTTCGATCTCGTTCTCGTCGCCGTCGGGGTGACCCTTGGGCAGCGCGAGTACGTTCCCGCCGCTGCTCCCGCGCCGGGCCGGCACGATGACGATCACCTCGCCACCACGGACGACCACGCCGCCCGCCGAGAAGTCATTGCGTTCGTTGCTAATAGACGTATCGCTCCAGCGCCGCAGGGTCTTTGACGACGAGCCTCCCGCGGCCCTGCGTGATTATTCCAGCGGGCTCGAGCACTGCGAGGAACCTGCTCGCCGACTCACGAGAGGAGCCGGCCAGCTGGGCGAGCTCGGCCTGCGTCGAGGTGATCGTCACCTCGCCGTCCCCGGCCCCCTCCGCGCGGGCGGTTTCGACCAGCTGCGCCAGGACCTTCGCCACGCGGCTCTGGACGGTCTGAAACGACTGCCGCGCCAGCCGCTCGTTGGTCTCCCGCAGCCGCCGCCCCAGCGCGGTGATGAGCTTGACGGCGATCTCCGGGTGCTCGCGCAGCAGCCGGCGCATGTCGGGTCCGAGAATCGCGATCGCCTCGGTCTCCTCGATCGTCTCGACGGTCGCCGATCGGCGCTCGTCATCGAACATCGCGAGCTCGCCGAAGATGTCACCCGGCCCGAACTGGGCGAGCGTGATCGACCGGCCGTCGGGGTGCTCACGCACGGCGCGGGCGTGACCTTCGCGGATCACGTAGCAGGTGTCGCTGGCGTCCCCCTCCCGGAACACGACCTCGCCGGAGCCAAACCTCCTTGGCAGCGCCACCTCCGCGACCTGCGCCAGGTCCTCCTCGGCGAGGGCGGAGAACAGCGGCACCCGGTTGAGCAGGTCGATCGTCTCGTCGCTGCTCGTCGCCATGGCGAGCAGGTGTACCACACGGCGTGCGGCGCCACGCCGTGCGGCGACGGCCTCAGACCAGATCGAGCGTGTGCTCGCGGCGCCGGCGGCGGAGCGCCGCGGCCGCCCACCAGCCGAGCGCCCCCACCAGCGCGACCGGGACGAGCGCCGCCAGCGCGATCAGCGCCACCCCAGCCGCGACGGTGAGGACGCGGCCGGCGTCGTGCGCGGCCCGGTGGAGCGTGAAGCCGCCGCTGCCGTTCTGCGCGGGTACGGGGATCGCCCCGCCGTTGACCGTCAGCGTGACCTGGCTGTAGTTGATCTGGTTGTTCAGCCCACGGAGCGTCGCCAGGTCGCTCGAGATCGACGCCTCCGCGTCGTGGAGCTGGGCCGTGAGGCTGTCGATCTGAGTCTGCGTGGTCGCGCCGGCCAGCTGCCTCAGCAGCGACGTCCGGAGCGCGCGTGCGTCGGCGAGCGTGCTGACCTCGCCCCTGTACTGGCCGGTCACGTCCTGCGAGTTGTCGGTGCGCGAGGTGACGCGCGCGTACTGGAGCGTCGACAGCGCCGCCATCGTCTGGGGCAGCGCGGCGCTTGGGATGCTCAGCTGGAACTGGGCATATCCGCCCGGCCCGGCCGTGGCCGTGACGGTGGAGTGGTTGACGACCCCGTGTTCCTGTCCAACCACGTCGAACACCTCCTGGGCGACGGCGTCGACGCGGCTCGGGGCCGTCATCAACGCGAGCTGGGCGCCCTGGATGATCTTGCGGCCGTTGCCGGGCGGCTGGAGCACCGCGGGCCCGTTGGCCGAGGACGAGTACGTCTGAGCAGTGGTGGTCGTGGCCGGCACGAGGGCGTTGTTGGGGGCCTTGTTGCGCAGCGCCGCCGCGCCGGCCGCGCCGGCGACCGCGCGGCCCGCCGCGGGCACGGGAAGCCCGGCCCGCGCGCCGGGCGATGCCGACGAAGCCGCGGTCGTCACGTGTCCAGAGGTCGGGCCACCGGAGCTCCCCGCGGCGACCACCACCACGACCGCGATCGCGGCGGCCGTCGCGAGGCCGCCGAGCGGCCCCCACAGCCAGCGCCGCCGCGGGGCCCGTGTCGCCGTAGAGGCCGGAGGGCGAGCCGCGGTGAAGCGTCGCTGAACCCCTTCGTCGAGCAGCGTGGCAAACGCGGCATCGAGCTCGGGGCGCTCCGCGGCCAGCAGCAGCGCGAGCTCGGCCAGCTCGGCGTGGCGCGGGTCGACCGG
>DATKFF010000022.1:0-2681 GCA_035511595.1 Solirubrobacteraceae bacterium
CGCGGGTCGCTCGCGCCCGGTGCCTCCGCGCAGGCGTCCGTGGTCGAACCCGGTCGCGATCACGGTCACGCGGACGTCCTCGCCCATCGCGTCGTCGATCACGGCGCCGAAGATGATGTTGGAGTTGTCGTCGGCCGCGGCACTGACGATCTCGGCCGCCTCGTTGACCTCGAACAGCCCCAGGTCGTGGCCGCCGGTGATGTTCAGCAGGATCCCCGTGGCGCCGTCGACGGACTCCTCGAGCAGCGGTGAGGAAATCGCGATCTTGGCCGCCTCGGCGGCGCGGTTCTCGCCGCTCGCCCCCCCGATCCCCATCAGGGCGGTGCCGGCGTCGCGCATGATCGTCCGGACGTCCGCGAAGTCGAGGTTGATCAGCCCCGGGATCGTGATCAGGTCTGTGATCCCCTGGACGCCCTGGCGCAGCACGTTGTCGGCCTCGCGGAAGGCATCGAGCATCGAGGTGCGGCGCTCGACGATCGCCAGGAGCTTCTCGTTGGGGATCGTGATCAGGGTGTCGACGTTCTCACGCAACCGGCTGATGCCGTCGTCGGCCTGGCGCGCGCGCTGGGTCCCCTCGAATGAAAACGGCCGCGTGACGCACCCGACGGTCAGGGCGCCGATCTCGTTCTTGGCGATATCCGCGATCACGGGCGCCGCACCGGTGCCGGTGCCTCCGCCCTCGCCGGCCGTCACGAACACCATGTCGGCGCCCTTCAGCGCCTCCTTGATCTCGTCGCGTGACTCCGCCGCGGCGCCCTGCCCGATATCCGGGTTGGCACCGGCCCCGAGGCCCTTGGTCAGCTGGTGGCCGATGTTGAGCTTCACATCCGCGTCGCACATCGCCAACGCTTGCGCGTCGGTGTTGGCCGCGATGAACTCGACCCCGCGCAGACCAGCGTCGACCATCCGATTGACGGCATTGGTGCCGCCACCGCCGACGCCGACCACTTTGATGACTGCGAGGTAGCTGCCGCTTTCCATTCCGTCCGAGCCTCTACTTAGGGTTGAGGGTTTTTGAGCCTCGTTCGCTCTTTGCGGAGTTTCGCACGTTATGCGTTGAAGTTGTGGCAAGTCAACGACGAGCGTCGCTCGCAACATTCGTTGCAGATCGGCCAACCCTCAAGAACGCTCGGAGAGTTGCGCTCCGACGACACTCAATCTGTGGTTGAGACTTATCCTCCCGCAGACAACGTAGACGGACCGGTCGTGGTGGTCGAAGCGGCGGCACCCCCCGCCCCGGCGGCCGGCCTGACCGGGTCGGTGACATCGATGTAAGCCGCGCCGGCGGAGCCCGAGTCGGCGAGCACCGCAGTCGCAGACGCCCACTTCGCACGGAGCTCTGACGCGTCGCCGAAGTAGATGCTCGGGCCGCCGTGCAGCTGCGCGACGAGACCGTGGCCGGCGACCGTGGACACCTGCGCGACCCGCGTCAGCAGCTGGTAGGGGGCCGCCGCCAGCACCGCAACCGCGCTCGCCGCCGCCGGCTCGGTCAGGCGCGGTCCACCGGGCGGCACCGTGAGCGGGATCAGCGGCAGCGACGCGCTCGCGGACACGTCGTGGAGCAGCGTCCCGTCGCCGGCCACCGCGATCCGGCGCCCGCCCACGTCCACCGCGGCGACCGCCAGCTGCTCGATCACCTGGATCCGGATCCCGTGCGGGAACTGGGTGCTGACGCGCAGATTCTTCACCTCGGGGAACGACGCGACGGCGGTGCGAAGCTGGGACGCCCGGACGTTGAGCGTCGTCATGCTGCGGGCGGCGGACGTCAGGGCCGAGCGGATCGCCACCGCGTCGGGACCGCTCTCGCCGACCACCGAGACGCGCTGAACCGCCACCAGCGACGAGTTGCGCACCCACAGCCAAGCGCCGCCCAGCACGACCACGAGCGCGACGGTTATCGCCAGGACCAGCCGCAGACGCCCGGGTGCGATCCGCCGGGTCAGTGTCATCCCCGCCTCCACTCCGGCGGGATCTCGACGTCCCCGAGCGTCTGCACCTCCGGCTCGAGCGCGACGCCGAAGCGGTCGCCGACCAGGCGGCGTCCCTCAGCCATCAGCGCGATCACGTCGGCGGTGGTCGCGTCGCCTTCGTTGACGATGAAGTTCGCGTGCTTCTCGGAGAAGCTGGCGCCCCCGACCCGCAGCCCTCTGGCGCCGGCAGCGTCGAGCAGCTGCCCCGCGCTGAGGCCCTCCGCTCTCGGATCGGATGGGTTCTTGAAGGTCGAGCCGAACGTCTTGATGCCGCTCGGTTGCGCGGCCTTGCGGCGGGCCCGCATGTCCGCGAGCGTCGCCTTCACCTTGCCGGGCTCCGAGCGCTGGAGACCGAAGCTCGCCCGCGCGACCACCTCTCCTGGGCCCAGACCCGATGCGCGGTAGCTGAAGCCGAGCCGGTCGGGCGTGCGGCGCTCCGTCCCGCTCGCGCTCACGACGTCGACCCATTCGAGCACCCGCGCCAGCTCCCCGCCATAGGCGTTGGCGTTCATCCGCACGGCGCCGCCGACCGTGCCCGGGATGTTGACCCCGAACTCGAGGCCCTCGAGCCCCGCCTGTGCGGCGCGGGCGGACACGGCCGGCAGCCGCGCGCCGCCGCCGCAGTTGACTCGGGTTCCGTCGAGTTCGATCTTGCTCAGCTCCTTGTCCAGCTTCAGCACCAGCCCGCGCACGCCGGCGTCGGCAATCAGG
>DATKFF010000023.1:0-3939 GCA_035511595.1 Solirubrobacteraceae bacterium
GAGGGCAGCTACGACGAGGAGCAGGCGGCCGAGCTCGAGCGCAAGCTGCGCAAGCAGGAGTTCGGGCTCGACGACTTCCTGGACCAGCTGCGGCAGGTCCGCCGCCTCGGCCCGCTCCAGTCGCTCCTGGGGCGTCATCGACAGGATGATCGCTTGGATCCGGTCGAACTCGCGCTCGTCGATCTTGACCCCGCGAAGCTCCTTGCCCATGCCGGGGATCATCCCCAGCAACGACTGCAGCGGGCCGAGCCGCCGGATCTGGCGGAGCTGGTCGAGGAAGTCGTCGAGCCCGAACTCCTGCTTGCGCAGCTTGCGCTCGAGCTCGGCCGCCTGCTGCTCGTCGTAGGTGCCCTCGGCCTTCTCGATCAGCGTCATCACGTCGCCCATCCCGAGGATCCGCTGCGCCATCCGGTCGGGGTGGAAGCGCTCGAACTGGTCGAGTTTCTCGCCGGTCGACGCGAACAGGATCGGCTTGCCGGTGATCGCCTTGACCGACAGCGCCGCGCCGCCGCGAGCGTCGCCGTCGAGCTTGGTCATCACGACCCCGTCGAAGTCGACCGTCTCGGCGAACTGCTCGGCCACGTTGACGGCGTCCTGGCCGGTCATCGCGTCGACGACGAGCAGGATGTCGTGCGGCGTGACGGCCTTCTTGATGTTGGCCAGCTCCGCCATCAGCTCCTGGTCGACGTGCAGCCGCCCGCTCGTATCGACGATCAGCACGTCCTTGCCCTCGGAGATCGCCCGGTCCCGGGCCCAGGCGGCGATCTTCACGGGGTCACGATCGGTCCCCTGCTCGTAGACGTCGACTCCGATCTGGGAGCCCAGCTTGACCAGCTGGTCGACGGCGGCCGGCCGGTAGACGTCGCAAGCCGCCAGCGCGACCGACGAGTTGTGCTCCTGCTTCAGGTAGCGCGCGAGCTTGGCGGTGGCGGTCGTCTTTCCCGACCCCTGCAGGCCGGCCATCAGGACCACGGTCGGCGGCCGGGGGGAGAACGACAGGTCGCGCGCCGCCCCACCCATCAACTCGGTGAGCTCGTCGGCGACGATCTTGACGACCTGCTGTCCGGGGTTGAGCTGGCCGACGACGTCGGCCCCCAGCGCGCGCTCCTTGACGGCGTCGGTGAAGCCCTTGACGACCCTGAAGTTGACGTCCGCCTCGAGTAGCGCGAGGCGGATCTCGCGCATCGCCGCCGAGACGTCGTCCTCAGTCAGGGTCCCGCGGCCGCGGACGTCCGCGAGGGTTGCCTGAAGCTTCTCGGCGAGCGAGTCGAACATCTGCTTCTCAGGCTACTGCGCGGCGGAACCGGCAGCAGCGGGTGCGCTGCCGGTCCTGTCTGAGGCGCGTGCGCGGTCTAGGAACCCTTGCGCGACTCGGCGTCGCGCGCGGCAGCCGCTCCGTTCGGGCCCTTCCCGGCCGTCGCGGCGGTGGCGGCTTCGCCGATCAGGATCCCGTCGCGGATCTGCGACATCAGGTCCCCCACCGCGCTCGGCGAATGAGGCAGCAGGATCGTGTTGGTGTTCGAGGCCTCGCCCAGCGCGCGGACCATGTCCGTGTACTGGGTCAGCGCGACGAGCGCCATCGCCTCCTTCGGGTCAAGCCCGTGCTGGGCGATGATCTCCAGCGACTCGTGCAGGCCCTCGGCGATCGCCTTGCGCTCGGCGGCCACACCCTCTCCCTGCAGGCGCATCGTCTCCCGCTCGCCCTCGGCCTTCTTGACCGCGAGCGTCTTCTGGGCGTCGCCTTGCGAGGAGGCGGCGACCTGGTTGCGCTGGGCGGCGTTGATGTTGTTCATCGCGTCCTTGACCCGCTGGTCAGGCTCGATGTTCGTGATCAGCGCCTTGACGATTTCGTACCCGTAGTCGGCCATGTTGGCGTGCAGCGTGTCCTGGATGTGCTTGGCGATCGTGTCGGCGTCGGCGTACGCCTCGTCGAGATCCATGCTCGGGATGTGCGAGCGGACGACGTCGAAGGCGTAGGACTGCATCTGCACCTCGGGGTCGTCGAGCTTGTAGTAGGCGTCTTGGACCTGCTGGTCGGCGGCGCCGACCTTGTACTGCACCGAAAGCTTGATCACGACGAAGACGTTGTCCTTGGTCTTGGTCTCGATCTGCGAGTTCAGCTGCTCGACCTGGAGGCTCATCCGGCCGGCGACGCGCTCGACGAACGGCGTCTTGCTCTGCAGCCCTGGTCCCGCCACCCGAACGAACTTGCCGAAGCGCTCGACGATCGCTCGTTCCTGCTGCTCGACTGTGAAGAAAAAGAAAGGCATTTGGGATCCCCCTTCCGGGGTGGCGTGATGTATTACTGAGAGTACCGTCAGAAGAGAATGGATCGCGAAGAAAATCTGGTTGAGCTGATCCGGCGTGAGCCGGACGAACGGCTGCTCTCAGAGCACCTCGAACAGCTTCCCGAGTCGGTCGGACGGCCTGAGACGATCCCCACGAGTCCCGTCCGCCGCAAGCTGGTCGGGACCGGAGCGACGTTGACGGGCGTGACGCTGATACTCGGCATCGCGCTGATTGCCGCCGGGATCGTCGAGGCGATCGCGGGGTCGGCCGGCGTGGCCATCGCCGCGCTGGTCCTTGGAGTCGTTTTGGCGGGCACCCACTGGGGATGGGTGCACGTAGCCGAGATAACCGCGAACTCGATCGAGGAGCGGCGCAACTCGTCGGTGGTGCAGCGGCGCCGCGAGTGGCTGCGGAGCATTGAGCCGTACGGCCGGTACGAGGTCTCGAGCCACGCCGGGCAGGACGGCTCGATCACGATCGAGACGGTGCGCTACCGCCCGGTCCCCGACCGGGAGCGAAGCTTCACGTTCACGCGAGAGGTCGTCGGTCGCGAGGTCCATTCGGGCGAGGAGCCCGCGGCCACCGTCGCCGAGCGCGCTGAGCTGTTACGCCGCCAGGCGGCGGCGGACACCGCGGTTGAGCGGGAGCGCTACGAGGTCGCCAACGACGCCTACCAGGGGGCGCTTATGGCGCACGAAGATGAGCAGGAGCGGATCGCCGCGGTGCGCGCCGCCTCGGAGGCGCTGTCCGAGCGGATCAACTCACACCTCCGGGACCCGCCGCTGACCGAATAGCGCCGTCAGCTGACCAGTGCCCGCGCGTACTCGGTCGGCTCGAACGGGCGCAGGTCCTCGAGCTGCTCCCCAACCCCGATCAGCTTGACCGGGATGCCGAGCTCGGACGCGATCGCCAGCGCGATCCCGCCCTTGGCCGTGCCGTCGAGCTTCGTCAGCACGAGGCCGCCGACGCCTACCGTCTGGGAGAACAGCTGCGCCTGGCGCAGGCCGTTCTGGCCCGTGGTGGCGTCAACCGTGAGCAGCGTCTCGTGTGGCGCCTCGGGGATCTGCTTGGCAATCACACGGCGGACCTTGGCAAGCTCGGCCATCAGGTCGTCCTGGGTGTGCAGCCGGCCGGCGGTGTCGATGATCACGACGTCGGCGCCGTCGCGGCTCGCGGCGGCGACCGCGTCGAAGGCGACCGAGCCCGGGTCGGCGCTCGGCGGCCCCTTCACGAACCCCGCCCCGGCCCGCTGGGCCCACACCTCGAGCTGCTCGACGCCGGCGGCGCGGAACGTGTCGGCCGCCCCCACCACCACCGTCTGGCCGAGCTCCTTGCTCAGATGCCACGCGAGCTTGCCGACCGTGGTCGTCTTGCCGGTGCCGTTCACGCCGGCGACGAGGATCACCGTGGGCTTCGGGGTGAGATCGATCCGATCATCACCGTCCGTGCGCGCGATCTGGGCGAGCAGCTCGGTCAGGCGCTCGGTGAGCGCCTCGCCTCCGGAGATGCCGCCCTCGGTCGCCTCGCGCTCGAGCTGCTCGACCACCTCCGCGGTCGTCTTGGCGCCGACGTCGGCGTAGATCAGTGCCTCCTCGAGCCGCTCCCAGGTCTCGTCGCTCAGATCCTCGAACAGCGTCGCCTGGATCTCGG
>DATKFF010000024.1:0-4424 GCA_035511595.1 Solirubrobacteraceae bacterium
GGTACGCGTGGATGCCGATCAGCATGACGGAGCTGATGATGCACACGCCGCCCTCACTGCTCACGACTCGGTGAAGCTCACGACAGGCGGCCATCGGGTCGGCGCAGTGCTCGAGCGTGTCGAGGCACAGCGCCGTGCCGACTTCCTCGTCGGCGAACCGCAGCGCGCGCAGGTCCTCGGTCCGATCGACACCGGGTCCTTCACGCATGTCCGTGCCGACAAAGCGCCGCCCCGCAAACAGGGGGCGGAGGTCATTTGGCTGGCCGTCCTCGACCTGCATCGAGCCGAATTCGACGATCGGCTCGCGTAGCTCCATGCGCTCGACGAGGTCGGCCACAACGCCGTAGAGGAGGTCGTGAGCCACGCCGATATGCTAAGCCAGCCGCCGGGATCGTCCTGCGCGCGAAGCCAATGGCGGGTACCACGGAAGAGACCAACGAGCGATCGCGCGAGGCGAGTTCCGCGATCGCGGCGGTCCGTAGCTGGTATCACTCGATCGAGGTGGCACCGGGCGTGGTGACGCCGGGGATGTTCGATCTGCGGCCTATCACCGAGCAGCTGCCGTGGCCGAACGTTCGCGGCAAGCGGTGCCTCGACGTCGGCAGCGCCGACGGTTTCTTGGCGTTCGAGCTCGAGCGCCGAGGCGCCGCCGAGGTCGTCGCAGCCGATCTCGGCGGTCACGAGGACTGGGACTTCGAGCCGCACCGACGTGAGATCGGTCCTACCTTCCTGAACTACGTGTATGGACCAACTAAGGGCCTCGGATTCCGGGTCGCGGCCGAGCTCCTTGGCTCGTCTGTCTCAGCCGTCGAATGCAGCGTCTATGACCTGCGCCCGGACTCGGTGGGAGAGTTCGATGTAGTCGTCTGCGGGAGCCTCTTGTTGCATCTCAGCGATCCGCTGCGTGCGCTGGCGGCCATCCGTTCGGTCTGTCGCGATCGCTTCATGTCGACCAATCAGGTCGAGCTCGGATTGTCTTTGCTCCATCCGCGTCTACCTTTGTTCCGTCTCGACGGCACCAGCGGCATCACCCAATGGTGGCTGGCGAATGTCGAAGGCCACCGCCAGATGATTCGCGCTGCGGGGTTCGAGCTCGAGCGGGAATCGGGTCTGTACTCGATCCCGTACGGACCCGCGCATCCCGCTCGGGGTCGCCGTCCGCGCGCCGTATTGGCTTCACTCGCGCGCAGGGCGATCTCGGGTAATGACGGCGTCCTGCACCACGCGCTCCTGGCGCAGGCCAGCGATCACCTCGACGTTTGACGTCGCAGCCACCGGGGGCGTCCCCGAGGGCGGGAGAGGTGATTCGACCGCCATCCTGAAGCCTGTTCCGCGAGGAATCCGTCGAGTTCATCCGCGGTCAGCATGAATCGCTCTTGAACCGAGAAGCTGCCCTCCCACCACAACATCTGAACGCGCTCCATCGGAGATGCGTTCGACATCGCACCTTCCGGCAGGTGGCTTCCTTGCCGGTTGACGACGTGATGCTTGAAGAGGAACTCGATGCTCCCCTCGCCGACGAGCACCAGCCAATGGTGATGGCCCCAGCCGACCCAGGGACCCTGGATTCCGTATGTCAGCTCCTCGCGCAGCGAGGGCACCTCGATGTACCCGGCGGTTGCGACGCGCTGCAACTCCTGCGCTACCCACACCGGGTCGCGGACGTCCTCGAGTGTGTGCGAGCAGATCGCGAAGTCGAACTGGCGATCCTGAAACGGCCAGGGCTCGCGATCGCAGATGTCTCGCTGGACCCAGGTCTCGGCGGTGAACCGCTCCTTACTGGGGTCCCCCACCCATCCGAGCTGGCCCCGAGCGTCGTAGGGCGCGAGGTCCAGCACCCAATCTGCGCGCGAAAATGGCCGGGCCGCCCCACCCACGTCGAGGACGAACGCATCGGCGTCGAGACGCTCGCTGATCAGGCTCGCACTTTGCTCAAGCATCCCCTGGCTCGCTTCCTGGCGCGGTCATCGAAGCATCGCACTTTCGATCAAGCCAGCAGCGAGCGGTAGCGCAGGCTGCCTTCGATCAATGCGGCAAGCCCGACCGCGTCGGCGGCGATGTCGGCGAGTCCTACCGCCAGCGCGCCCGGTCCCATCGGGCTGGCTCTGAGCGACCGGCGGTAGGCCTCCTGCACATAAGGCGCGGCGACGGCCAGGGGCAGCGGCGAGGACAGTGCGGCCGCAAGTGCGGCGCCAGCGAGGGCCAGATCGAAGCTGGCGCTACGCCGGTTCAGGAAGAGGCGCCGGTATAAGAATGTGCGGCGGAGCTCCGGCATCTGACGTGCCATCGCTGGGAAGTACCGCAGCCGCCGGCGTTCCAGGGCGTACTCGAGCCAAGTGCGGGGGAACACCGCGTGGTAGGCGAGCGCCTCCTCGGCGAACGCGGAGCTGGCCCCCCGGCGGCGCGCCCGGTAGGCGAACCACATGTCCTCGGCGAGCGCCTTACCCCTGCCCGGGCGTATCCACTCCTCGAAGCCTCCGGCCATTTCGAAGGCCTCACGCGTCGTGAACAGGTTCGCCGTCTCGAACAGGCCTGTCTCCAGGACAACCCAGATGGTCCGGTCGAACGGACCGAGGTCAGCGGACGGATCGGGCACGACCTTGCCCTGGATGATGTCCGCACCCCGCAACGCGCGGATCCCCGACTGTAGCCACCGCGCGGTCGGATACACATCTGCGTCGCAGAACGCCAGCAGCGAGGCGCTCGAGTTCTGGACCCCGAGATTGCGTGCGGCCGCCGGACCCATCGGAGGCTGCTCGAGAACCGTTACCCGGCCGGGTGCGGTTCTCCCAACCTCGACGGTGCCGTCGCTCGAGCCGTCGTCGACAACGAGCACCTCGTACTCGCCATCGAACTCCTGATGCGCAAGGCATGCGAGGGTGCGCGGCAGCGTCTCGGCCGCGTCCCTGGCGGGCACGATCACGCTCGCCGTCAGCATTGCCGGCAACTGTATGGCCCCAGGCGCGTGGCTAACGATCTACTGTCACGCACCTTGCGCATCGCGATCACCCACGCCTTCTGCTGGCCCGAGGTCCGCCGGGGCGCTGAGCGCTTCGTCCCAGCGCTCGGCGCCGCGCTCGTCCGACGCGGTCATGAGGTGCTGCATTACTCGGCCGCCTGGAGCCCCTCCCACACGCAGGAAGACGGCGTCGAGACGATTCGCCTGCGGCGGCTCGCGCGCCACGATTACCGTCACGAGGCCGACTTTGGCCGCCGGCTGCTGCCGCGTTTGGCGCTGCAGCGGTTCGACGCGGTTCACTCGTTGGGACGCCACGATGCCGTTGCGTCGATCCGAGCAGCGCGGCTGGTCCGCGACGGCAGGCGCACCGTCTTCACTGACCTCGGATTGCCCGACCGAGCTTTCTGGCCCACGCGGCGTCAGGCTCGGGCGGCGGCGAGTGTCGTCGACGGAATCGACGTCTACAGCGGGATGTCGCAGACCGCGGTCGATTACCTGGCGAAGAACTACGGCCGCGTGGACGGCGTCGTGGTGCCCGGGGGCGTCGCGCTCGAGGCCTTCCGGCCGGCGGCGGCACGCGAGCCTCGGCCGACGATGCTGTTCTCCGGGGCGATCGCAGAGCGGCGCAAGGGCGTTCCGGTGTTGCTCGCCGCGCTGCCGCTGATCGCCGCGGCCGAACCGGACGTCGCTCTGTGGCTCAGCGGGCCGGGCGATCCCGAGCCATTCCTCGCCGAGGCGCCCCCAGGTGCCCGCGAGCGTGTGCGGGTGCTCGGCGTAGGCGATTCGCATCGCCAGCACGAGCGATACGGGCGGGCATGGGTCACGTGTCTTCCCTCGATGCACGACTCTTTCGGGATGGCGCTCGTCGAATCACTGGCGTGCGGGACCCCGCTGGTTACGACGACGCACGGTGCTCCCAAGGAGCTGTTAACGGAGGGCGTGACCGGCGAGCTGTGCGCACCCGAGGACCCGGGAAGCCTCGCGCAGGCATGCCTTCGGGCCTTTTCGCTCGCTCGCCGACCTGAGACGGTCGCTGCCTGCCGCCAGTCGGCCGAGCCGTTCGACTGGGACCGCGCCGTCGCACCGCTTTGCGAGCGCCTATATGAGAACGGCCGCTAGGGTCCCACGTTGAGCAAGCTTGTGCTCACGGGGGCTAACGGATACATCGGCGGTCGCCTCGTCCCGGAGTTGCTGAGCGACGGCTGGGACGTTCACGCCGTCGTCCGCGATCCCGCACCGGCGCTGGCCGTGGAACAGACCGTGTGCGACCTCGCCGGCGCTGGAGCTGATGCGGCATTGGCATCGGCCTGCGAGGGCGCCGATACGATCGTGCACCTCGCTGGCGAGGATGAGGTGCTCGCTGCGCGCGAGCCGGCGGCAGCGCTCGCCGCGACCGTCGTCGCTACCGAAAAAGTCGCCGGGGCCTGCGCGGCGTCCAGCGCCAAGCGCCTGGTGTACATGTCCA
>DATKFF010000025.1:0-12038 GCA_035511595.1 Solirubrobacteraceae bacterium
GGCGATCTCAATCGCTCGCAGAGGCCCGAATCGGAGAGTCCAGCCGCCATCGAGCTCTTGCTGGAACTTGAACGGGATCCGGTGACGCTCGAGCTCGGCCTGGTGGTGCTCTGCGCGTTCGTATCCCGACGCGCCCTGGAACGTCGCGTCCAGTCCATAGCGACCGTCGTCGACCGGCCAGATCGTCAGCCGATCAGGTACCGGACCAGCCTTGACTGGTAGCGATGGACCGTGTGTCACCGAACAGTGATCGACACCATCGGGTCGAGGCTTGACCCGCTCACGAGCGCGGCGCCGCTCGGGCGCTACGGTCGAAGCAGCCCGCACGCCTTCGCGGCGCTTTCGGACCTGGGAGAATTGGGATTCAGGCCAGGCGCCTTGAGTCCCGCTTAGCGGCTCACGTCGCGAGCACCGCGAGCTTGCTCTCGATGCAGCTAAGAAGTTGGTGGTAGGAGTCGAGAAACGACTGGACGCCTTCGCGTTCGAGCTCGAACGTCACCGCCGCGAGGTCGACCCCGGCCGGCGCCGCGCCGAGGAGCGTGCGGGCGGCCGCCGCTGGGTCAGCGTCGAGCGTTCGCGCCACGTGCCCGTGGTCGGCGAACGCGTGCAGCGTCTGGTCAGGCATCGTGTTGATCACGTCGGGTCCGATCAAGTCCGCCACGTAGCGCACATCGGAGTAGTCGGGGTTCTTGGTGCCAGTGCTCGCCCACAGAGGCCGTTGTCGGTTGGCGCCTAGGCGCTCGAGGCGCTCCCACTCGGGTCCGGCGAACTTCGCCAGGTAGCGCTGGTAGGCGACGCGGGCGGAGGCGATCGCGACCTCCCCGTGAAGCGGCGAGCCCTCCGGCAGTTGCGCGTCGACCTTGGTGTCGATCCGCGAGAGGAAGAACGAAGCGACCGAGGTGATCCGGTCTAGCGGCTCGCCTGCGCTGGCCCTGGCGGCAAGACCGCGTAGGTAGGCGTCGATCACCTCGTCGTAGCGCTCGACCGAGAACAACAGCGTGATGTTGACGTTCACCCCGCGGCGCGTGAGCTCCTCGACGGCGGGCAGACCTGCCTCGGTGCCCGGCACCTTGATCATCACGTTTGGCTGGTCGAGCCGCTGCCAGAGATCAGTTGCCTGCTCGATCGTCGCACCGGTGTCGTCGGCGAGGTCCGGCGTGCATTCGAACGAGATGAAGCCATCTCGGCCCCCACTGCGCTCGTAGCTCGCGCGCAGCTGGCGCGCGGCCTCGAGGACGTCGTCGAGGGCGAGCGAGAAGAACAGCTCCTGAAGCTCGCGGCCGCCGGCCGCTGCGAGCTCGCGTAGCTGCTCGTCGTAGAGATCGGAGCCCGTGATCGCCTTGGCGAAGATCGTCGGATTGGACGTCGCGCCCGTCACGCTGTAGTCGCTGATCAGTCGGGCGAACTCGCCGCTTCGCAACAGCTCGCGTGAGAGCGTGTCAAGCCAGATCGAGACGCCGGCGTCGTGGAGTTGGGTGAGATTCCGGTTGGGTGCCATCTCGGTGTCTGCCCTCAGCTCCCAGTTGCCGGTTCCCCGGCCATCGAATCAAGCCACCGCGCGATCCTCGCGCAGCCAGAACCCGACGAAAGATCCAGTGCCGCGCTCGCCGCGAAACACGACCTCGTCGCACGCGGTCGCATATCCGGAGTATTCCACCCCGGGGCCGTACTAATCGGACAGAAGTGCGGGATCGGGTCATGGCGGGCTTGAGGTGTTCTTGCACCCACCCTGCGATCCCCAGGCGCCGACCAACGGCCTCCCCGTGGGAGGTAAATTGGAGCCTATGACCACTGAGGCCCTGACCGTCGAACACCTCTACCGCTGGGTGCTCTCCGGGGCCCACTGGCGGGTCGTCGACATCTCGAATCGTCGCGTGGTCGTTGACCTTTGCGCCTGTACCGGCGAGCCCGTCGAGCGCCGGCAGTCGGACGATCCCGCGGTAATCGACTATCTGCGCACAGCACCCTCCGGCCTAGATCTCGAGCAGGGTCCCTGCGCATAACCGAGGCTCCTGAAGGAGTGGTGCCGACCGACGCAGCGGGAGAGGTCGCTGACCAGCAGCGCACCGCGTTGTCGTCGGTGCTCGCAGCGACGCTGCTCGTGGTCCTGAAGCTCGGCACCGGGTTGGTGACCGGGAGCCTCGGTCTCGTCTCGGCCGGAATCGAGTCAAGCGGTGACGTCGTGGCAGCGGTCGTCACCTTCTTCGCGGTCCGGCTCGGGGCGCGTCCGGCCGATCGCGAGCACCCCTATGGACACCGGCGGGCTGAGAATCTCTCCGCGCTCGCCGAGGCGACGATTCTGATCGCCGGCGGGACCATCGTCGTGATCCAGGCGATCCGTCGGCTCACGGGCGGCGGCGGATCGCTGGCGCCGAAGTGGTACGTGTTTGTGGTCATCGGTGTCGCGATCGCCGTTGACCTCGCACGCGTCCTCGTCTCGATCCGAACGGCGCGCGACCACGGCTCGGCGGCGTTGCGTTCCAACGCGTTTCATTTCGCCGCCGACATGGTGGGCTCGGTGGCAGTGCTCGCGGGTCTTGTCGCGGTGCGGGCCGGGTTTCAATCCGGTGACGCGATCGCCGCGCTTGTCGTCGCCGTGATCATCTTCGCGGCGGCCTCGCGGCTCATCCTCGAAAACTCCCGAGTGCTGATGGACACGGCTCCGGCGGCCGCACGAGAGCGAGCACGTGCCGCTATCGATTCCCTCGGTCCGGAGATCGAGCTGCGCCGCCTGCGACTCCGGGAGTCCGCCGGGCGCTATTTCGCCGATGTAGTGGTCGCAGTGCCCGCCGGGCGCGCCTTGGTCGAAGGGCATGCGGCGGCCGACGAGGTTGAACGGGCGATCGGGCGCGCGCTCCCCGACAGCGACGTAGTCGTTCATGTCGAGCCGCGCCGTCGCGGCATCGACCTTCGCGACCGAGTGCTGGAGGTTGCCCTCAGCGAGCCGCTCGTCCGTGAAGCGCACGACATCACGATCTTCGACCACGGCGATGACGTCAGCGTGTCGCTGCATCTCAAGTTCCCCGCGGACATCTCCCTGCGCGAAGCGCACGAGGTCGCCGAACGAGTGGAGGCGGCAATCTGCGAACTGCCACAGGTGAGCGACGTGCAGACCCATCTCGAGCCGCTCGAGCAGCCGGTCGCCGCCGACCCAACGATGGGCGACGACGATGACGGGACTCTTCAGACGATCCAAACGATCGTCCGTGAGAGCACGGGCCAGCCGACGAGCGAGGCGCGCGTGCTTCCAACTAAGCACGGGATCGTCGTCTTCGTAACCGTCCCAGTCGGTTCCTACGCATCGCTAACCCACGCTCATCAGATCGCGAGCGAGCTGGAGGAACGCATCCGACTGACACTGCCGCAGGTCGCCGACGTCGTGGTGCACACGGAGCCTTGAGCGGGCTCGCATCGCAGCACCCGACGCGCCTAATGCCTCACGACTCGTCGACCTTGCCGCCCGCGGGCGTGAGCACGTACCACTGCGCGCCGAAGGCATTCACACCCTGGCCGTATGCATCGCCGTCGTCCTTGTCCTTGATGAACATGTACAGCGGATGGCCCTTGTAGGTCACCTGCGTAGAGCCGTCGGGGCGCTTGATCGTCCCCAGGTCCGAGGCGATCGCACCCGGACCCGCCTTGGGCTTGCCGGTGACCGGCGGCCACGCCTTCGCGCACGCGCCTGTGCAGCTCGAACTCCTGGCGGGATCTTTCTCGAATAGGTAGACCGTCATCTTCTTTGGCCCGAACGCGAGGATCGTGCCGAGCTTGCCGTGCTTGGTTGTCACCAAGGCGACGTCCGCCGAGTTCGGCGCGCCGCTCGATGCTGCGGGCGCGTAAGGCTGCGGCGCCGAGCCGCTCGCGTGCTGCGCCGACGCCGAGTGGGTGCTGCTGGCACCGCTGCTTCCGCAGCCGGCGATCGCGCCGGCGGTGAGGATTGCTGCAACAGGGCTGAGCCTGGCTCTCTGCACTTGTGCCTCCCAGACGAGTTAGAGGGTCGGATCAGTGCCCAAGGACGCGCTCGCGGCGCGTTCCTTCCCGCCGCAGACGACGCGATACCTCGCCAGGGAAGATCGTGGCCAGGTTCGGCGTCCTGCCGGGCATGAGCCCGTGGCTGTCGGATCTGTTCCTGAGCTCCCAGTCGGACGAGCGGTTGATCGCCCTCGTGCGGGAGGGGCGCGAGCGGGCGTTTGCAGTCATCGTCGAGCGCTACCGCCGGGAGCTCCTGGCGCTCGCTCGCCGGTTGCGCTCCGACGGACGCGCCGAGGATCTCGTTCAGCAAACGTTTCTGAGCGCGTTTACGGCGATCAGCTCGGGTGCGGAGGTGACGCACCTGCGCGGCTGGCTCTATCAGATCCTCCGAAACGCGTCGACCAGCGCTGGTCGGCGGTCTCACGTCGAAGTCGAGCTCGACGGCGCGATGACCGCGGGCGAGGCGCTCGAGGAGGCCGTCGAGCGGCGGATGCTGGCGTGCGACGCCTTGGCCGAGGTCGCAGCCCTCCCGGAGAGACAGCGCGATGCGCTTGTCGCGACCGCGATCCACGGCCGAAGTCGAGCATCGGTCGCGAAATCGATGGGACTTACCGAGGGCGCGGTGCGTCAGTTGATGCACCGCGCCCGAGTCAGCCTGCGGAACTCGATCACAGCGATCACACCGTGGCCCCTGGCGCGGTGGCTCACCGCCGCACGCCCAGGCGGTGCGGGCTCCGGCGTCACCGAGATCGTGGCCGGCGCAGGGACCGCCTCGGTGGGCGGGGTCGCGGCGAAGCTCGGGGCGATCGTGGCGACGGGCGTCGTCGCGACAGGGATCGTCTCCTCCCACAGTAACGGCCACCATTCCAAGCGCCCGGCGTCCGCCGCGCGGTCGACGCGCACGGCGGCGCCATCGCAAGCGGGCGCCGGCGTCACAGCCAGCGCCGGCGCAACTGCAGGCACGCTACGGGTTGTGACAGCAACGCTCCTGCGAGCCGCAGCACGAGCCCCGGAGAGGTCCGGTGGCGATGGCTCGGGTCGCGGCGGTGGCTCTCATTCGAATGACCAGGGCACGGGCTCCTCCGACCGAGGCGGCGGTCCGAGCCGGAACGGCGGCGATCGTTCGAGCAGCTCGGTTGGGTCGGGCGATGGAAGCGGATCCCCGGGCGGTTCGGATGGCGCAAGCAGCAACGCTTCACCCGCGGGCGGTGGCTCGGTCAGCGATGGCGGAAGCGCGCCGGGCGGGGGAGGGTCCGACGGTCTGACCTCAACCGCCGTCGCGGCTTCGGAAACGACACCCGGACCGGGAGACGGTGGAACAACCTCGGCGTCGGGCGACACTACATCCGGCACCGATGGTGGCTCAGGTGGCTCGAGCCCGACCGAGAGCACGAGCACGACCAGCAACGGCTCGAGCTCAGACGGCCATTAGCCCGCGAGACGGGCAGCAAGATTTCAAGTAGAGCCGTGACCTTTCGCAGCGCGCCGGCTCTTCCTCTTCGTAAATGACCACGGAGGCGTCGCCGCCGGCTGGCTGGCCGACGCAGGGAGGTTCAAAATGCGGAGAGTCCTGTTCGTAGTCCTGTTCGGCAGTGCGCTACTCGCGTTCGGTCCCGCGTCGGCGCTCGCGCGCCATCACAGGAGCAGCCATCGCTCGAGTCACCACCGGATCCGGTTCGAGCGCTGGGGCAGCAATGACGCGTCGCAGAGCAGCGCCCCGACTAGCAGCAATCAAAACGCCGGTACGGTCAGTTCGTTCGCCAACGGCGTTCTGACGATCACTCTCAATGACGCCAACCACTCGATGGTCAGCGGCACAGTCACGCCCAACACCGAGGTGAAATGCGAGGCCCCCGAGTCGAGTTCGGACCGTATCCACGCCGACGGGGACGGCGGCGGCAACACCCAGAGCGGCGGCAGCGACGACAACGAAGACAACAACGCCGGTAACGCTGGCGAGGAGCAAGGCCAGCAGAACTGCATGACCGCCCTCGAGACGTCCGGGACCGTCGTGCGTGAGGCGGAGCTCCGCCTCTCGGGTAGCGGAGCGAGTTGGGACAAGGTCGAGCTGATCACCCAGCCCGCGACGACCACCACTACGGACGACAACGACGCCAACGAGAACGAGTCGAACGACTCGTAAACGCATCAACTGCGGCTCCTGCTCCACAGCGGGAGGCCAATAGCGGGGTGGTGGCCCTCGGCCAGGGCCGCCACCCCGTCATGCGTCCGTGACGCTACGGCCCGGCGCGAAATCACATGACTACTGCCGGCTTCCTCGCGTGTGCGCTTGCGTTGCTTCACCATGAAGGGATCTCGCCGCTGATCGCCCCAGCCAACCTCGACCGAAGCGCGCGGGACGTCGCCACCTTCGAACGGGAGCGCAAGCCATGCAAACCATCGGATTCATCGGCCTAGGAAACATGGGTGGCAATATGGCCGCCCGGTATCTCGCCGCCGGCTACACCGTGTACGGCGAGGCCCACAACCGGGACGGAGTGCAGTGGCTCGTCGACCAGGGCCTGCGCTGGGTTGATACGCCGCGTGACGTCGCACAAGCGGCAGACATCGTCATGAGCTCGCTACCGGACGACGGCGTCGTTGATTCGGTCGCGTCAGGTCCCGAAGGAATCATCGCGGGGCTCGGCGCCGGAAAGATCTGGGCTGATCTGAGCACGATCAGCCCGCAGGCGAGCCGCGATCTCGCCCGGCGCGTACGCGAGGAGGGACGCGGCGCGCAGATGCTCGACACGCCGGTGTCCGGCAGCGTTCCCCAGGTGAAGACGGGAACGCTCACGATCATGGTCGGCGGCGACCGGGACGCCTACGACCGAATTGAGCCGGTCCTCCAGGTGCTCGGTACCCCCGAGTACATCGGCGACAACGGCCACGGGCTCGTGCTCAAGCTCGCGATCAACATCAGCCTCGCGGTGCAGATGCTCGCCTTCTCCGAGGGCCTTCTGCTCGCCGAGCGCGACGGGATCGATCCCCACCGCGCCGCTCAGGTGATGACTGCGAGCGCGATCGGGTCGCCGATGCTCAAGGCACGCGTCCCGCTCGTACTCGACAAGCCCGAAGAGACGTGGTTCGACATCGATCTGATGCACAAGGACATCGGCCTGGCCCGCCAGGCAGGCGCCGAGCTCGCGACACCGCTTCCGACGGCCGCGGTCGCGGACCGGATTCTCACGCAGGCAGATCAACTCGGATACGGACAGCGAGACATCGCCGCGCTCCACGAAGTCCTGGCGCACACGTCCACGAGTAGCTAACAGATCACCAGCCGGGGTGACGACGACTCACCCCGACGCGATCGACCATGAGCCGGTGGCCGGAGAAATAGGATTCGCGGTACTCGGCCGCCCACCCAGATCGAGGTCGCGAGGTGATGATCGCGTCGTCGCTGACGTCTCCTTTAACGCCGTTCGTCGATGTTTTGCCGCTCCCGCAGCGGCTGTTGGCACGCGAGCACGACGGGCACCTGACCGTTCGGATCCGGGTGGCGTCGCATCGCTTTCACCGCGACCTGCCCACCTCGCGCGTGTGGACGTTCGAGGGCAGCGTGCCCGGACCGACGATCGAAGCCGAGCGAGGCGGCCCAGTCCGCGTCGAGTGGCGCAACGAGCTAGAGGGCACCCTGCCCCTCCTGGTCACGGTTGCGCCGGCCGAGGCCGACCGCGACGGCGTGCCGGTGCAGTGCCTGCCCGGGCTGAGCGGCGGCATCGTCGATCCGCACGCCGCGGCGCTGACGGGCTTCACCGTGGTGCACCTGCACGGCGGGCTGACGCCCGCGGCCTACGACGGCTGGACCGAGAACATCTCGGCTCCGGGCCAGCACGCCGTCAGCGACTATCCGATGGACCAGCGCGCGGCGCTGCTCTGGTACCACGACCACGTGATGGGCGTCACGCGGTTCACCGTGTACGCGGGACTGGCCGGCCTGTGGATCGTTCGCGACCAGCGCGAGCGCGAGTTGGACCTGCCCGAGGGACCGCCCTTCGAGGTGCCGCTGCTGCTCCAGGACCGCAACTTCGGGCAGGATCAGGACGGCGTGCTCACCGGCGAGCTCGTGCACAAGACCGACCCCGGGACGATGGAGGCGTTCGCGCCGTTCACCGTGGTCAACGGCAAGGTCTGGCCGGTCCTGGACGTCCTGTCCGCCACGTATCGCCTGCGCGTGATCAACGGATCTAACGCGCGAACCTTCCGCCTGGTGCTGCTGCGCGACGGCCGGCCGGAGCTCGATCGGATCACCCAGATCGGTTCCGACGGCGGCCTGTTCGAAGCGCCGGTGGCCGTCCCGCCGGGGGGATTGGTGCTGGCCTCCGCCCAGCGCGCGGACCTGCTCGTTGACTTCTCAGACCTCGGGCCGGGCAGCGAGCTCACGTTCGTCAACACCGCCCGGGCGCCATTCGACGGCGCAGCGTTCCCGGCGGAGCTCGCAAGCGACGCCGCCGACCTCGACGGCCTACTGCCGTATCCCGAGGTGATGCGCTTTCGCGTCGTGCCTGGCCAGTCGGTTCGCCGCGCAGCGCCCGCGCAGCTGGCGACCGACATCGCGCCGCCCAGCGCACAGGAACTCGCGGGAGTGGTGCGCCGTTCAATCGCGTTGGTCGAGCAAGAGCTCGAGGGTGCGCCGAACATGCTTACGATGCGCGAGCTCGCTCGGGCCCCCGACGGCGACACGACTCAGCCGCTGATCACCGTCATCGAACGTGACGCCGACACCGGTGCCGAGACCGTGACGCACTGGCGCACGGTCGCGGCGCACTTCGAGGACACCGTGACGTTCTTTCCAATCCTCGACCAGTGGGAGGTGTGGCAGTTCATCAACCTCACCGGCGACACCCACCCGATGCACATTCACCTGGACCCCTCCCACATCCTCGCGCGCCGCGCGATCACCGTGGCCGTGCCCGACGGCGGCATCGGCGACCGCGACACAACGGCCACGGTGCGCCTTGGCCAGGATCCCGACGACGAGCTCGACCACGTCATCGACGCCAACGAGCGAGGACTCAACGACACCGTGCGCGTCAACCCAAAGGAGATCGTCGAACTGGCCGTGCGCTTCGAGACCTTCAGCGGCCGCTACATGTACCACTGCCACATCCTCGAGCACGAGGACCGCGAGATGATGCGCCCCATCGTCGTGATGCCTGCAGAACTGATGCCCTTCATGAGTTGACCGCGTCCGGGTGCCGGCGAGCGCGGGCTAGGATCAACTGATGTCCGATTCCGCGAGTCCTCCCGTCGCGCCGCCGAGCCCGGCGTTGTCCGTGTCGCAGTTGGCGATGCTCGCCGAGCTCGGCGAGGAGCGCACAGCGGATGTCGGCGAGGTGCTCTATCGCGTCGGTGATGAGCGCTATCCGTTCATCGCGATCCGGGAGGGCGGGGTCGCAATCCTCGACACCGCAGGCGCCGAGATAACTCGGCACGGCGCGTCAGGCTTTCTGGGCGAGCTGACGCTGCTCTCCGGGCAGACCGTGCTCGTCACGGCTGTGGTGACCGAGCCGCTGCGTTATATCGCGGTGGACCGCGAGCGGTTCCGGTCGCTGCTTTACGAGGACGCGGCCTTCAGCGACCTCGTGCTGCCGGCGTTCATCGCGCGGCGTGAGGCGCTGCAACGGGTGCAGGGCCTCGGTCTCGAGGTCGTTGGACCCCGCTCCTCCGAAGCGACGATGCGGATGCTCGAGTTCGCGCGGAGCAATCGGCTGCCGTACACCTGGCACGACTCGGACCGCGCGGATGACCCGTTGGCGGCTGCGGTGGTGGCCGGGTTCGATGAGGCGAGCCTGCCGCTGGTCAGGCTCCCGGGTGGCGTCGAGTTGCGGGGCCCGAGCACCGGCGAGGTTTCACGGGCGCTGGGGATCGGCCGCGAGCTCGCCGGGCGTGAGGAGGTCGACCTGCTCGTGATCGGCGCCGGTCCGGCCGGGCTGGGCGCCGCGGTGTACGGGGCGTCGGAGGGTCTGGACACGCTCGTGATCGACAGCGCCGGGCTCGGCGGACAGGCCGGCACGTCGCGCAGAATCGAGAACTACCTCGGGTTTCCGGCGGGGATCAGCGGCAACGAGCTGACCAGCCGCGCCGTCACCCAGGCGCGGAAGTTCGAAGCGCGCCTTGCGACGCCGTACCGTGCGGTCGCGCTCGAGCCCGGGAACGGACGGCACACCGTTCGGTTAGGCGAGGATCACGAGGTCGCCGCCCGCGCGGTCGTGATCGCCACCGGCGCGCAATACCGACGGCTGCCGGTCGAGCATCTCGCCGAGTACGAAGGCATCAGCGCGTTCTACGCCGCCGGGCCGCCCGAAGCGCAACTGTGCGGCGCGGAGCGCGTTGCCGTGGTCGGCGGCGGAAACTCGGCCGGGCAGGCCGCGGTCTGGCTCTCCCGCGGCGGCGCGCTCGTCTCGCTGCTGCACCGACGAGCCGACCTCCGCGAGACGATGTCCGACTACCTGATCCGCGAGCTCGAGCGCTACCGCGTCGAGGTCCGCGACCGCAGCGAGATCGCCGCGCTGCACGGCGCCGACGGCCAGCTACAAGCGGTCACGCTCACGACCGGCGAGCGCCTGCCGTTCTCCTACCTGTTCCTGTTCCTCGGCGCCCTGCCCTGCACCGAGTGGCTCGGCGACGCGATCGAGCGCGACGCCAAGGGCTTCATCCTCACCGGCGCCGGCGTCGACGGCGAGCACCTCCTCGCGACCAGCGTCCCCGGCGTCTTCGCCGCCGGCGACGTCCGCTCAGGCTCGACCAAACGCTGCGCCACCGCCGTCGGCGAAGGAGCGATGGCGGTGCAACTCGTGCACGCCCACCTCGCTGCCCCGACGCAGCATGAATCGTCCAAGGCGCGCGTCTGAAAACAGTCCGCGCTGACTGCTGGGGCTAACGGCCTCGGGAGTCCTCGCCGCGTCTATACGGCGGTCCGGCCCCCGTCGACGGGGACCACGGCGCCGTTGACGTACGAGGCCTCGTCCGAGCCGAGGAACAGAGCTGCGGCGGCGATCTCCTCGGGCGTGGCGGGGCGGCCGAGCGGGAGCGTGGTGGCGAGCTGGTCTAGCTCGTCACCCATCGGCTCGGTCCCGGGGGTCCGCGTTGGGCCGGGGGCGATCGCGTTGACTCGCACACCCTCGGGTCCGTATTCGGCCGCCCACGTCTTCGTCAGGAGCTCGAGCGCCGCCTTAGTCGAGCCGTAGAGCGCCATGCCCGGCAGCCCGAAGCTCGCGACCATCGTCGAGACGTTCACGATCGCTCCGCCGCCGTTGGCCGCCATCCGCGGCGCGAACGCGCCGGTGAGGAAGAGCGGCGCCTTGACGTTCACCGCGTACGTCGAGTCAAATGAATCGCTGTCGACCTGGTCTGTCGGGCCGAACGGGAACACGCCGGCGTTGTTGACGAGCACGTCGACGTGATCGACCTCCTTCGCCAGGCGCTGGACGTCATCGAAGTCCGCGAGGTCCGCGCGGATGAACCGCACGCGCGCCCCGTCCTTCGTCAGCGAGTCAGCGATCCGCTGGCCGCGCTCCTCACTGCGCCCGGTGATCACCACGTCGGCGCCATTCGCAGCGTATGCGCGGGCGATCGCTTCGCCGATCCCGGACGTGCCGCCGGTTACCAGCACTGTCTTTCCCTGAACGGTCATGCTCGCTCCTTTGGTGAAATTTTGGACCTCCCGGTCCATTTCTCTCAGCATAGCATCAGAATGGACTCGTCAGTCCAAAAGCAGCTATGCTCTAGGTATGAGCACCACCGAACCACGCACGACCAAGGGCCGCGCGACTCGCGATCGAGTGCTCGACGCCGCCACCGCGCTCGTGTTCGAGCACGGAGTCGCGGGCACCACCCTCGACGATGTACGCGCCGCCGCCAACGTCAGCAAGGGCCAGCTCTACCACTACTTCGCCGACAAGGACGACCTCATCCACACTGTCATCGACCGCACGATCCAGCAGGTCCTCGACGCCCAGCCGGCGCTCGCCGACCTCTCGTCCTGGAAGGCGATCGCCAGCTGGTTCGACGACCTCGTCGCGCTTCAGGTCGCCCGGCACGCCGTCGGCGGCTGCCCGATC
>DATKFF010000026.1:0-3301 GCA_035511595.1 Solirubrobacteraceae bacterium
CCTCGCGGGGGTAGCCCACGATGGCGAAGCTCGCACACCAGCCGTCCCCGACCCGGAGCGCCCGGGGCAAGACCTCGACACCGTCGGGCCCGAAGCCAGACGGTGGCCGCGGCGAGTCGCCGCCGAGCCGGGAGAGGACCTTCACGCGAAACCTCCTTCACTCGCCGACCACGGACGAGCGGTCGTCACCGGCTGGTCACTGGCTGCCGGAGAAGCCGCACGCGGTCCTGAAGCTGGATCGATTGCCCGCGACAAACACCGGGCTGCGGCGTCACCGTCGAGAACGGCAAGAGCGACGCCAGCGGCGCCGAGCGCCGTGGTGGCCTCGGCCGCCCGGCGATGCAGGCGACCGGGTGCGTCCTCCCCGACGCCTTGGTGCAACACCAAGAGCACCTCGCGTCGCAACAGGTCGCGATGGGTGGCCAAGTCGACCAGGAATTTGGCGTGTCCTCTGGCCGCCGCCTCGAGGGCCGGGTGCGGAAGACCTGGCGCCGCCTGACGCAGCGCATCGATCGTCGGACCGAGATCGATCGGCTCTGCCCGCACCAAGATCTGGACGGGATCGCCGAGCGAATTGAGGAACCGGGCAAAGGCGGCGACGAGCGCTTCTTGTTCTGCCGGCGTGCGCAGTGAGAACGTCACCGCGCTGGCCCGACAAACGAGTGCCATTCCGTCGGCACCGAGGTCGACCATCCCGTCGCCGCTCACCTGCCCGATGGGCAGCGCCAGCGGCGTCGGGAGGGGATCGGCGCTCACACCGAGGAAGGCGGGTGCGGGCGCCACGCCGTCAGGCGCCGGGACGAGTCGGTGCGCGCTGCGGCGGTGGCGCCAGGCCGCCAGCACCCAGCGGTCGGCCGCGGTGCCTTCCATCGTGCCGAGGGCCAACGTGGCTGCCAGCGCTCCGATCGGCAGGGCGATGGCGCCGAAGGCCACCACGGGCAGCACGCGCCGGGTGGCGGCGTAGAGGGCCCAGACCACGACGGCGGCCACGGCCAAGATGGCCAACTGGCGTGCGGTGAGGCCGGCCAGGATCTTGTCCGGGCGCTCGAAGTCGGCCGGGATGCGGACCCGGCCAGCATCGCGACCCGGATCGTGCGCTCTCACAGGGCTGCTCCAGCGAGCAGCGCCTTGGCGCCCTTGTGGACGATGACGTCGCGCACGAGGCGAGTGGCCGTGCCGTGCCCCCGCGAGCCGGAGAAGACGACACGACTGACCCACGACGGGATCTTGACCAGCACCCAGCACAGACACGCCGCCACCAGGAGGTCCACTAGCCCTCCGGTCGAGGCAATGCCGAGATTCGTCGCGCCGCCCGAGGCGAGAAAGACGCGCAAGGCGGTGATGAGGACGAGCGACTGGGCCACCTGGACGCCGAGCGCACCGGCGAAGGCCCGCCACCACAGCCGGGCCAACCCCTCGCTTTGCGGCAGCGCGTGGCAGATCAGACAGAGCGGCGCCGCGACGACCAACAAGATGACGAGGGCGAGACGGCAGACGTAGGTGGCCAGCACGATGACGGCCAGCACGGCGACGACCCCACCCAAGAGCACGGTGAAGATGCCGCCCGTGGCCAGTGAGCCGAGGACGAGCTGGCGCAAGACCACGGCGGCTTGGGAGGGGTCGACGCCTTGGCCCAAGATGGCTTGGGAGAGCGAGTCGGCCATCGAGATGACGAGGCCGGCGAGCGAGAGGCTGGCGTTCGCCGTGATGGCGGCCACCACGATGCGGGGCAAGACGTCTTTGAGGGCGGTGCGCGTCTGGACCGTCTCGTGGCCCATGACGATGGCGCCGCCTACCAAGACGAAGAGCACCAAGAAGGCATCCGCGATGCCTTCGCTCATCAGCCAGAGCTGCCCGACACGCGACTGCGCCGTGACGTTGGGCGTGGCCAAGAGGGTGTGGCCTAACAGATCGAGCACCGGGCTGAGGGCGTCGGTAACCAGGTCGCGGAACCAGTCGTCGATGGCGGCCTCGATGTGCCCGGTGATGTCGAAGAGGCCGGGCGAGGGTTGGGTGCCGTCGCTCACGTTGCCTCCGCTGCCCGCAGCGGGGGTGCTCGGCGACGTGGAGTCCCCCGGCCCGACCTCGATGCCCGGAGGCCCGCTGGTCGAGCTGCCGGACGTGCCGGTGCTCGCGGCCAGCGCGATGTGTGTGGTGGGCGCAGATGCTGCGGCGCGCTGGTGCGAGAGTGCGGAGGCCGGATGGCTGAGCCCGAGCGCGACCACGAAGGCGATCCCCGCGCACACGAGCAGCAGTCGACGACGTCGCCACAATCCGAACCGCACCGCTCCTAGAAGTTGTGGCTCCATCAGCTGACGACCGAGGTAACGATCGAGACGATGAGTGGCGCCAGGATCGCCAGGGCGTAGCCGATGGCCGCCGATTTGAGTGCGGTCTTGGCCTTCTCGACCTGGCCGGGATCGCCACCCGCGGCGAGGTAGCGCAGCCCGCCGATGGTGAGGAACAAAGTCGCGACGCCGGCGAGGATCCCGACGATCCAGTTGGTCAGGTTCGAGATCACGCCGTTCAGGGTCGGTGTCGTGGCCGCGGCGGCCGGCGAGGCGGCACCGACGACGGCGACGACGATGAGGGCCGCCAGCCAGGGCACCAGTCGTGCGACCTGGCGGAGGTGCTTGCGCGGCGTGGTGTCCTCTCGGTTTCGCGGTCTCGTGGGTCGCCTCCTTGCTTCGAGGAGTTACAGGGACGTGGGAGTGGTCGGGGTCGCCCGGCAGCGCCGCCGGGGACCGGGTGGGCACTTCACCTCCTTGGTGGGTGGTGGGCAGGACGCTTGCCCGGCCGCCGGTCCGTTTCGGGACCCTGCCGGGGTCGACCCCTACGAGAAGAACAAGGGGTCGCGGTGCGCTTTCCCACAAAGTCGAAGGGAAGGTAGGTGTCCGACGTGAGGTAGGCGACCAAGGCGTCCTCGGCCCGCTTGCGTCGCATCTGGCAGGCCCCGTAGGTGATGCCGAGCGCGTTCGCCGCCTCGGCCAGGTCGACCCCGCCCAAGCGGGTGGCCCCTATGAGCTCGGCGTCGGCCGCCCCGATCACCCCGGCCCGCACGGCCCGGACCAGCACCAAATCGGGGTGGCCCCAAGGGCGCGGCGGGGCAGCCGAGACCGGGTCGGTTCCCGGACCGGCCCGCTCGGCCAACTCGGCGCGCAGCAGCCGCTGTGCGCCGCTCCGGGCCAGCCAGCAGAGCCGGGCGGCCAGACGAGCGCGGCCCGGCGTGGCCTCGGCCACGGCGGCCAAGAATGCGGCCAGAGTCTCGGCTTCGATCTCCTCGGCCTTGCCCGGACAGGCC
>DATKFF010000027.1:0-2094 GCA_035511595.1 Solirubrobacteraceae bacterium
AGGAGCTCGCGTCGGGATTTGACTCCGAGTTTGCGGAATGCCTTGCGTAGGTGGTAGTCGACGGTGCTTGGGCTGATGAACAGCTGCGCGGCGATTTCTTGGTTGGTGGCCCCTTCGGCCGCGAGGCGGGAGATCTGTGCTTCCTGGGGGGTCAGCTCGTCGCGCGTCTCGACGGTCCGTTTGCGCGGATGTTCGCCGGTCGCCTCGAGCTCGACCCGGGCACGCTCGGCGAAGGCCTCCATGCCGAATGCCGTGAATAGCTCGTGGCCGAGGCGCAGCTGCTCGCGCGCCTCGAGCCGGCGGCGCTCGCGGCGCAGCCACTCGCCGTACAGAAGGTGGGCGCGCGCGAGCTGCACGCGTATGCGGGTCCGCCCCAGCCGCTCTATCGCCTCGCGATAGAGCGGCTCAGCGGTCTCGCCGTCGCTAACTAGCGCTAGCGCGCACGCCTCGTTCCCAAGGGCCCAGTCGCTGCCGGTCGCCCGTGCGATGTCGCGGAGTCGCTCGACGGCGTCGGCGGCGCGCGCCGGCTTTCCGCTCCGAGTCCCCGCTTCGATCAGATCGATCAGCGCCCAGTTGGAAATCCCCAACTCGTGTGGGTACTCGCGGGCTCCCTCAGCCGCGACCCGCGCCTTCTCGAACTGACCGAGGCCGTTATAGAGCACGGCGGTCGCCCAATGAGCCGCGGTCAGCCACTGTCCCTCTCCCCGTGCCACGATCTCTTCTGTGGCGGCCTCAATCAGCCGTAACGTTTCGTGCTCCTGGCCCCGCCACGCGGCGAGCAGGAGGGCGCCGTAGGGGGCGAGGTCGCTGCGCGTGATTTCGTTGACTGCTTCCGTCTCTTTGGCCAGCGATTCGGCCACGGCAAACTTGCCCGCGAACAGCTCGATCGCGAAGCGCAGGCTTAGGCCGACCGGGAGCGCGGCCAGTGCGCCTGCATCGCGGCCCAGCTCGACCAGGCGAGCCGAGAGCACGTCCCAGCTCTCGTCGTCCCAGACATCATGCGCCATACGACATGCAAACGGGAGCCAGCGAGGGCCCTCCTCCGCGGAGACTTCCTGGCTGGTAAAGGCATTCAGCGCCTGCTTCAACGTCGGCGCACCCGCGGCGTACCCCTCGGTAATCAGCACCGCCATGCCGTCGAGCAGCAGGTCGGAGGCGCGCGACGGCTCCGGGGTGAGCGTCAAGGCACGCGCGGCGCCGGCAACCTCTAGCACACCGACACCACCGTTCAGCCGTCCGACGATCACCGCGGCGGTGAACGCATCCCCATAGGTCTCGCGCGCCAACCTGAGGTCGAGCGCCTCGAGGCGTTCCGCGGCCTTGAGGAGCAGCGGCGGAGCATCGCTCCCATGCCTTGAGGCGAATGCAGTCTCGGCGCGCACCAGATCCACCCGAGCGCGCCCGAGCTCATCGAGCGGACCGGCTGCGGCTGTTGGCAGTAGCCCGAGCGCCGTATCGAAAGCGCCAGCCTGCAGGCTGGCCTCCGCCGCGGCCAACGCGCGCTCGCGGCGGCGCGCCGGCTGGACTGTCAGCGCGGCAGCACGTTCCAGAAAGGCCGCCGCGGCCGCGAGGCCTCCACGTGCCTGTGCCCGTCCGGCGGAGCGCTCGAGTTCGGAGGCGACGTCCTCGTCGAACCCCGGAGTCGCCTGCGCAAGATGCCAGGCGCGGCGATCGGGATCGACCTCGGGATCAGTCGCGTCCGCCAGCGCGCGGTGCACTGCCCGTCTCTCCTCCGGCGAGGCCGCCCGGTACACGGACGAGCGGACCAGCGGGTGGCGAAACGTCACGCTCCCGCCGATTGTGAGCAATCCGTCGGTGTCGGCAGCCGCTTGGACCCCGATCCCGAGCCGGTCGGCGGCCCGCCACACCAGCACCGCGTCGCCGGCCGGCTCCGCCGCAGCGACCAGCAACAGCCGCTGGGTCTCCGCTGGGAGACCTTCGAGCCTGCGGCGGAAGCTGTCCTCGATCCGCCCCGATAGGCCCGGCGCGTCCGGCAACCCGAACCCGCCCGCCAGCTCCGCCGGCGTCAACCCCCGCGGCAACTCCAACAACGCCAGCGGGTTGCCGTGTGTCTCGGTGAGGATCCGCTCACGC
>DATKFF010000028.1:0-6876 GCA_035511595.1 Solirubrobacteraceae bacterium
CGACGGTCCTGCCTCGACGATCCGCCCCTTCCACAGGACGTTGATGTAGTCGGCGACTCGGCGCGCGGTGAGGATGTCATGGGTGATCACGCAGAACGTCGGCAGATGCTGCTTCTGCTTCGCCTTCGCGTCCTCCATCGCATCGCGATGGATCTCCAGGATCAGTTCGCCGAGCAGCGCGGTGCGGACGGGGTCCAGCCCCGAGTCGGGCTCGTCGAACAGGACGATGTCTGGCTCGAGCACGAGCGCGCGCGCGAACCCGGCGCGCTTGCGCATCCCGCCGGAGAGCTCGTTGGGCATCTTCTCTCGCGCGTCCGCGAGGCCGACCTCGGTCAGGCGGCGCATCACGATGTCCTCGACCTCGTCCTCGCCCTTCTCGGTGTGCTGGCGCAGCGGGAAGGCGACGTTGTCGTAGAGGTTCATCGAGCCGAACAGCGCCCCGTCCTGGAACAGCAGCCCGAACTTCTTGCGCATCTCGAACAGGTCGTCGTCGGGCATCGCGGGGACCGACTCGCCGTGGACGAGGATGTCGCCCGCGTCGGGATACAGCAGCCCGACCATGTGCTTGATGCAGACCGATTTCCCGGTTCCGGACGGCCCGAGGATCATCGACACCATCCCCTCGGGCAGACCCATGTTCAGCCCGCCGAGGATCCGTGAGCGGCCGAACGACTTGTAGACGTCGATGAACTCGACCGCGTCCGGCTGGCCCGACGGGTAGGTCCTGTAGGTGTGCCACTTGTACTCGTCCTCGGAGGCGCCGGCCGGCGGAGCGGGGCGCGGCGGGGCCTCGTCGACCACCGATACGCGTGAAGACGAGCGCTCGGCCCGTTGCCGCTTGCCGCCGGTCTCCCATGGCATCTGCCCGGAGCGGGGCTCGGCGCGCTCGGCCGCTCCGTTCGGCTCGGTCGCGGGCTCCTCGTCGGAGGTGGTCAGCGGCGCCGGTTCCTCGGCGCCCGTCGTTTCGTCCGAAGGCGGCTCCCACCTGCCGCGCGGATTGTCTTCGCTCATTCCCTAGCCTCCGATCGGTGCTCTCGGGTTGGCGCCCCAGAACAGCTGCGTCCCGAGCATTCCTATGAGATGCACGCCCACGAGATTCAAGACCATCGATTTTGCGGTTGCAGTACCTACGCCGACGGGTCCGCCACTTGCGTTGTAGCCGTAATAGCAGCCGACGAGCACTATCAGCGTAGCTTCGGTCATGGCCTTGATCACGCTGAATAAGAGGTCGGGCGGATTCTGGAACTGCCAGAAGATCAGGAAGAACCCCCCGGAGGAGACGTCTCCGATCTGCTCGACCACCGCCAGCCAGCTGGCGAAGAAGCCGGCTCCGATCGCCGCGAGGTACACGAACGGCAGCACCATCCAGGCGGCGAGCAGGCGCGTCGCGCAGAGGAACGTCATCCCGCTGATGCCCATCACCTCGAGCGCGTCGATCTCGTCGGAGATCCGCATCGAGCCGAGCTCGGCGACGATTCCGGTGCCGACCTTGGCGGCCATCATGTAGCCGAACGCCAGCGGCACGATCTCACGCAGGTCGCACCAAGCCGCGAACACGCCGGCGTAGGCCGGGGCGCCGATCGAGCGGTTGAAGTACGCGCCCTCGGTGCCGCATTCCAGGCCTGAGATGAACACCAGCCCCCAGATCACGAGCGTCGAGCCGATGATCAGGATCCCGGCCTGCCGCAGCGCCTCGCCGAAGAACCGGAACACGCGCAGGCCGAAGATCTCGCGGAATACCTGCGCGATGAACTTGACCAGCTCGCCGAAGGTCTCGACCCAGCCCTTCGGAGTGAGGATGAGCTCGTTCACGGGCGGCTACTTCGGGATCGTGGTGATCTCGGGGTGGGTCGCGAGCAGCGTCTGGGTGAAGGCGTAGTTGAACGCAAAGATCCCGTTGAACGCAATCACCACCGCCTCGTTGACGGCCTTGCCGACCCCCTCGGCGCCGCCCGACGCGGTCATTCCCTTGTAACAGCAGACGACCGCGATGATCGCGCCGAACATCGTCGTCTTCAGCACCGACCCCCACAGGTCGGTCGTCGACGTGTTGTTGAAGAACGTCGCCCAGAACGGGCCGAGCGGGGCGTGGTTGACCAGGGTCGCGAGGATCCCCCCGAAGATCCCGAACAAGAGCGCGTAGATGTCGAACAACCCGGTCACGATCATCAGCGCCAGGAACCGCGGGACGACCAGGTTCTTGATCGGATCGACGCCCAATACCTGCAGCGCGTCGAGCTCCTCACGGATCTTGCGCGCACCGAGGTCTGCGGTGATCGCGGTCCCCGCCACGCCGGCGAGCACGACCGCGGTCACGAACGGGGCGAACTCGCGGATCGACGCCAGCACGAAGAAACCGCCGAGACGATCAAGCGCACCGAACAGCACCAGGAAGTCGGCCGCCTGCAAACCCGGCGCCTCGTAACCGAACGCGACGGTGGAGATCAGCAGCGGGAACCAGCAGAGCTTCAGCGCGAACATGAACTGCCCGACGAACTCCGCCCCGTACGGGTACGGCGGCCTGACCGCGGCGACGATCGTCTTGCCGGTCAGGATCACCATGTTGCCGACCTCGTCCAGCAACGACTTGACCGGCAAGAAGCCCTTTTCGGAGACAGCGCGGATCAACTGGTTCTCTTCCTCCCTCTAGAACGCCGCCCGCACGGCACGGGCGACAAAGCCTATTGGACGCCTTGAAGAAAAGACAACTTTGAACCCGCGCGTAACCCCAGGTCAATCAGCGTCTGCTGCGATCGCAGGTGGTATGTTCAGCGCGCCCATGAGGAGAGGCGCTGGCACGAGATCCGCGGTCCTTGCCGGTATTGCGGCGTTGGCGATTGCCGGCTGCGGCAGTGGCGCGCGGCAGGACGCCGGCGAGCCGAGCGGGAACTTCCCGGTCCAGGTGACGACCGCCAGCTTCCCGACGTTTCAGCGGCTCGCCCAGCACACCCGCATGGTGATCTCGGTCCGCAACGTCGGCACCAAGACGATCCCGAACCTCGCGGTCACGATCTGCAACACCACCTGCTCCTATCCGGCTCCGGTCGGAGAAGGCACCAGCGTCGCCGCGTTTGCGCAGTACCTGAACCAGGCCGGCCTCGCCAGCCACTCGCGCCCGGTGTGGGTCGTCGAGCGGCCGCCGGGCCTGTGCGGCTACAGCTGCGTCAACGGAGGCGCCGGCGCAAACGTCAGCGCCGCCGCGAACACGTGGCAGGGCGGCCAGCTGCGGCCCGGGCAGACCGCCACCTTCAGGTGGGGGCTGACCGCCGTCGCGCCCGGCAAGTTCGTCGTCGCCTGGGAGATCGCGGCGGGGATCTACGGCAAGGCCAAGGCGGTCCTCCCCGGCGGGGGTCTCCCGCACGGCAGCTTCGCGGTCAACATCGCGCGCGCGCCCGCGCAGTCCTACGTGAACGACAAGGGCCAGGTCGTCCAGGTCCAGTAGCGCGCCGCAAACGCGGCGCTTTGCAGCGCAACTTGTAAGTAGACGCCGGGTTTTCCTCTACGGTGACCGCGTGATTCATGCTTCGCGCGCGGGGCACGGTTCTCTGGTCTGGGGGCACGGCCGGCTCCGTCTCTTGTTGATCGCCCTCGGGGCGCTCGTGGCCACGGTCGCGTTGGCCGGCGCCGCCCGCGGCGCCACCGGCGGCGTGACCGGGGCGCCGCCACCGGGTGCGAGCAAGGCGCACCAGCCGCCTGCGCACAAGTCCCAGGGCAACGCGCTCGGCAGCCGCGGAATGTGGATCTGGTACATCTCGCAGTCGAGCGGCGGCAGCCTCGCGTCGATCGTCGCGACCGCGCACGCGTACGGCATCAGCACGCTGATGATCAAGAGCGGCGATGGCGCCGGCGCCTGGTCGCAGTTCAACTCTCAGGTCGTCGCCTACCTGCATGCGAAAGGACTCAGGGCCTGCGCCTGGCAGTACGTGTACGGCAGTCAGCCGATCGCCGAGGCGGAGGTCGGGGCCGCCGCGGTCCACGCAGGCGCCGACTGCCTGCTGATCGACGCCGAGAGTGAGTACGAGGGCAAGTACGTCCAGGCTCAGCAGTACGTCAAGAAGCTTCGTCAGCTGATCGGCACCGGCTTTCCCGTGGGCCTCGCGGGCTTCCCGTACGTCGACTACCACCCCGCGTTTCCGTATTCGGTCTTCCTCGGTGCAGGTGGCGCGCAGTACAACGTCCCGCAGATGTACTGGCCGGACATCGGCACGACCGTCGACTACGTGTACTCGCACACGTACGAGTTCAACACGCTCTACGGGCGTCCGATCGAGCCGCTCGGAGAGGTTGCCGGCAACCCGCCGCCGCACCAAATCGTGCGCTTCCGCCAGATGTCCCGCGCGTACGGCGCTCCGGGCGTCAGCTGGTGGGACTGGCAGGAGTCCTCGCAACGCGACTGGAACGCCGTCGGCCAGTCGGTCGGAAACCTCAGCGGCTTCGCTGCCGACCCGACGATGCCCGTCCTCAGCGTCAAGTCGGCCGGCGGCATCTGGGCCGGCGACCTGGTCCTGTGGGCGCAGGAGCACCTGTACAAAGCGCAGGGCCCGATGACGATCGACGGGTCGTTCGGGAACCAAACCCAGACCGCCGTCGAGCAATTCCAGGCCGCCCACGGCCTGCCGGTCACGGGGATGGTCGATCCGGCGACGTGGCAGGCGCTGCTCCGTTACCAGCCGGTCACAGTGACGTGGGTCACGAAGCGCCACAAGACCGTCGCCGTCGCCGGCCGCGCCGGCGGACCAATCACGCTGGCCGTTCCGGCCTCGGCCCATCTCCCGGCGGTCCGCTACGAGATCCCACGGGACCTCGGCGCGGGACGGCCTCGCTGAGCGGCACCGCGTTCGCCGAACCGTTGCTTTAGCTTGTGCGCGGTGCCCCGTGGGAAGCATCCGCGCCGTGCCAAACGGAGCTAAGCGCGCCACCGCCCTCCTCGCCACCGCGATCGCAATCGCCGGATGTGGCGGGTCCGGCAGCGTCACCACCCGGTCGCATGCGAGCGCCCGACCGGCCCCGCAGTCGGTGCTCACCGCGCTGAGCGCGGCGCCCGTCGGATCGCTCCCCGCGGCCGTCGAGGACGCGGCGATCGCGCCGCTGGCGGACGGCCGGCTGGCGCTGCTCGGCGGGATCGACTCCTCCCAGAACTCCACCACCGCGATCGTGACCTTGCGCGGGACGAGCGCGACGCCGGACGGGTCGCTGCCGATCGCCCAGCACGACGCCCAGGCCGCCACCCTCGGTCCCTACGCGTACGTGTTCGGCGGCGGCGAGGTCTCGAGCTATCCGCACATCCTTCGCTTCGATCCCGGCAGTGGCGCGGTCACCCAGGTGGGGAGTCTGCCGACGCCCGCGTCCGACGTGGCGGTCGTCTCGATCGGCGACACCGCGTACATCGTTGGCGGCTACACCGGCGTGACGCCGCTCGACACGATCGTCGCCTGGACTCCGAGCACGGGGCCGCGAGTGGTCGGCCACCTACCGGTCGGGTTGCGTTACGCGGCCGTCGCCGTGGCCGGCAGCCGGATCATCATCGCCGGCGGCACCGAGGCAAACGGCGTCAGCGACGCGATCCTCAGCTTCGATCCTGGGACCGGGGCGGTGTCCACCGTCGGTCATCTGCCAGGCCCGCTGACGCACGCATCGGCGGCGTTCGTCGACGGTCGCGTGGTCGTGATCGGGGGCCGCCACGACGTCAGCGGCGGCCAGACCGCGGCGATCCTGGCGATCGACCCGAGCACCGGCGCGGTGAGCACGGTCGGCCAGCTGCCCGAGCCCCTGTCCGACGCGGCGGTCGCGGTCAGCGGCAGCGAGATCACGGTTGCTGGCGGAGACACCGGCAACGGCCCGCAGTCGTCGATCCTGTCGCTGACGCCCAAGGTCGCCGTCACGCCCAGCCCGACCCCCGCCACAGCTTTTACGACCCCGAGCGGATGACCGCCCGCGCGCCGCTCGCGATCCTCGGCGCATTCGCGCTCGCGATCGCCGGTTGCGGTGGAAGCTCACGCCACGGTCACGCGCAGCACCCGTCCCGCGCGCAGGCTCGCAAGCCCCCGGCCCCGGTCGACCCGGTGCTCGCCCGGCTCGGGCTTCCGCCCCTTCACGACGCTTCGCCGCTGCCCGGCTATCTGATGATCGCCGACCGTGACAACAACCGGCTGATCATCGTCAACCCCAGCCACCAGATCGTCTGGCGATTCCCGACCCCGGGAGAGCTCGGGCCGGGGCAGCAGTTCGCGGGTCCCGACGACGCGTTCGTCTCGGCCGACCACCGCAGCATCATCACCAACGAGGAGTTCTCGGACACGATCGCGGTGGTCTCGCTCTCAAGCCGCCCGCGGATCACGTGGGAATACGGTCACCAGGGCGTTCAGGGCAGCAGTCCCGGCTACCTCGCGCACCCCGACGACGCGTATCTGCTGCGCAACGGGCAGATCCAGGTGGCCGACATCATCAACTGCCGCGTGCTGTGGCTCAACCGGGCCAAGCGGATCGTGCGCGCGATCGGGACGGCGGGCGACTGCGTCCACGATCCGCCCCACGCGCTGCTTCAGCCAAACGGCGACACGCCGCTTCCCGATGGCGGCGTGCTCGTGACGGAGATCGGCGGGTGGGCCGACCGCTTCACCGGAACGGGACGGCTCCTGTGGTCGATCAAGACGCCGACCGATTACCCCTCAGACGCGCAGCCGCTCCCGGACGGCAACGTGCTCGTCGCGGGCTACAACAGCCCGGGGCGGATCGACGTCATCACCCCGTCGGGCAGGATCGTCTGGACCTACGGTCCGCAGTCGGGGCCGGGCGAGCTCGACCAGCCTTCGCTCGCCGTGCGGATGCCGAACGGGATGATCGCGGCGACCGACGACTTCAACCAGCGGGTCGTGG
>DATKFF010000029.1:0-2616 GCA_035511595.1 Solirubrobacteraceae bacterium
CGTCATCGACAATGTCAGCAAAGAAGCGGAACTGATACGCGACGCGGGCAAGCTCGCCAGTGAGCCGCGGGACGCCAAGCGCGGTCTCCGCGTCGGCGGTTTCGATTAGCTCCGCGGTGCGTGCCTCGACGCCGTCGGCGGCGGCGCGCAGCAGCGCCGAGCGCTTCGCACGGTCCGCAAGCGCATCGAGGGTGGCATGGGCAGCGCGGACGGCCGCGTCGACCGCATCGGTGTCGGCCTCGACGCCGACCTGCGCGCGGACTTCGCCGGTACGGGGATCACGGCTCAGAACGGGTTCCATGCGGAGGTACTCCTGTTTCGACTTTGACCTTGGTTTAACGCCCTCAGCTACAACCCAGCAATGACCTTGGCTATTGCCCTGAAGGCGCGGCCGCGGTGAGAGATCGCGTCCTTGTCGCCCGGGGCCAGCTCCGCGGTGGTCGTCTCCATCCCGTCGGGGACGAAGATCGGGTCGTAGCCGAAGCCGTTGGCGCCGCGCGGTGCCCGGGCGATGCTGCCGTGAAGCACGCCCGTCGTCGTCCATTCCCGTCTGCCGTCGGGGAGAGCCAGCGCCGCGACGCACACGAAGGCGCCCTCGCGGCAGTCGATGTCGGCGAGCTGGCCGAGGACCAGTTCCAGGTTGGCCTGGTCGTCGCCGTGCTTGCCCGCCCAGCGCGCTGACAAGATGCCCGGCATGCCGTTCAGCGCGTTCACCGTCAGCCCCGAGTCGTCGGATACCGCAGGCAGGCCGGTGTGCGCCGCGATCGCGCGGGCCTTGAGCAGCGCGTTGTCCGCGAACGTGCTGCCCGTCTCCGCCACTTCCGGCGCGTCGGGGAACGCGTCGAGGCCGACGAGTTCGCCGCTGAACCCGGCGTCGGCGAGTATGCGGTTGAGCTCGGCGACCTTGTGCGCGTTCCTAGTCGCGAGGACGAGCCGCGAGTTAGCTAGCACCGAGCGCCACGTTCTGTAGGCGGGTCAGCTCCTCGCAGCCGGCTGTGCCCAGGTCGAGCAGGCTGTTCAGCAGCGTGCGGGAGAACGGCTCGCCCTCGGCGGTGCCCTGGACCTCCACGAAGTCCCCGGTACCGGTGCAGACCACGTTCATGTCGGTCTCGGCCGCTGAGTCTTCCTCGTAGCAGAGGTCCAGCCTCGGCTCGCCGTTGACGATCCCGACGGAGACCGCGGCGACGGAGGTGACCAGCGGGCTGCCCTTCAGCTTGCCCCGCTTGCGCAGCCAGTCGATCGCGTCCGCGAGCGCCACGTATCCCCCGGTGACGGCGGCGGTCCTGGTGCCGCCGTCCGCCTGAAGGACGTCGCAGTCGATGACGATCGTGTTCTCGCCGAGCGCCTTGTAGTCGACGCAGGCGCGCAGCGAACGCCCGACGAGCCTGGATATCTCGTGCGTCCGGCCGCCGATGCGGCCCTTCACCGATTCGCGGTCGTTCCTGGTGTTCGTCGCCCTGGGCAGCATCGCGTACTCGGCGGTCACCCAGCCGAGGCCGCTCCCCCGCCGCCAGCGCGGCACCTCTTCCGTGACGCTCGCGGCGCACAGCACGCGGGTCTTGCCGAACTCGACGAGCACCGACCCCTCGGCGTGATCCAGCCACCCACGGGTAAACCGCACCGGCCGCAGCGCATCCGCGGCCCTACCATCTGGACGAGTCATGGAAACCACCCTAGTCCGCTAGGTCGATGACCTGACCGGCCGTGGCGATGTCAAGGGCGCCGCGGAAGGCGCTCGCCGCCTCGGCCCGCGCGTCGTCCCGGCTGTTCCCAGGGACCAGGTGGGTGAGGACCAGCTTTCCCACATCGGCCCGGTTGGCGTAGGTCCCTGCCTGGCGGGCGGTCAGGTGGATGTTCGGCGGGAGCCCGGGGCCGTCGAGAAACGCGGCCTCGGACAAGAACACGTCCGCTCCCGCGGCCAGCTCAGGCACGGCTTCTGTCTGGCCAGTGTCGCCCGTGTAGACGAGCGAGCGGCCGGCCCGTGAGAACCGGAACGCGAAGGTCTCAACCGGGTGATTCACGTGCGCGAGCTCGACGTCCAGCGGTCCGATCGAGATCCGTCCAGGCTCAAGCGTCTCGAACGTGAACCGCTTCGTCAGCCCCAGGTCGTCACCGTCCGGGCCGTGGATGTAGCTCATCCGCTCGGCGGTGCCCGCTGGGCCGTAGACCGGGATCGCGGGCTGCGGCCCGGCTGGAGAGTAGGATCTGGCGACCGAGTACGAGTAGAGGTCGACGCAGTGGTCCACGTGCAAGTGGCTCAGGCAGACGGCGTCGATATCGAAGAGCCCCGTGTACTTCTGTAGCGCGCCGAGCGCGCCGTTGCCGAGGTCGATTACGAGGCGGAACCCGTCCGCCTCGAGCAGGTAGCAAGACGCGGGACTGTCCGGGCCAGGAAAGCTGCCGGCGCAACCCACCACGGTAAGCCGCATGAAGATCATTGTGCACTGTGCAACCGGGCAAACCCGGGAATTGTCCACGTAAAGATATGAACAAAATTCGGGATTAGGCCCAGAGCTGGCCTTCCAGCTTTTGCTCCGCCTCGCTGAGCGTGCCGCTGTAGGCGCCCGTCGACAGGTACTTCCAGCCGCCGTCGGCGATCAGCACGACGATGTCGGC
>DATKFF010000030.1:0-4344 GCA_035511595.1 Solirubrobacteraceae bacterium
CGGCGCGACCAGCCCACGGCCGCAACGGTATCAGCGGCCAGCTCCGGTCAGCCAGGTGCATTGCTGGGCCGGGCCCCGATAGCAACCGGACTTGCAAGTCGCGCGGCATCCGGATTAGGGTTACGGCCGTCGATCGCAGCCGATCAGCTGGGCGCACCCGAGGAGGTTCGGACTAGATGCAGTCACGGAAGATCGCCTCAACGCTGGCCGGCCGCCGCGCAGCGCGCGCGGTGGTGGCGACCGCGATCTCGCTCGCCGCGGCGTTGCTGGCCGCGCCCGTGCCAGACGCGGCGGCCCTTAGCGGCAGCCCGGTCAAGATCGGTTCGCCCGGCTCCGGCAACCAGGCATCGATCGCGGTCGACGGCTCCGGGACCGCGTACATCGCCTGGGACCAGTCGAACCGCGGTGTGAACACTCCGGACCAGCTCCAGTACTGCGTGATCCCCGCGCGCGCGACCGCCTGCTCGCACAGCGGGAACCTCAGCCTGGCCGGGCCCAGCAACCTCGAGGGCGTCAACGGCGTCCCCGACTACGGCGTCCAGGTGCTCGTCGACGGTGCGACGATCGTGATCCTCGCCGACGTAGCCAATGCCTCCTCGCAGGACGACATGCCGCTTCAGGAGTGGCAGTCGACGGATGGCGGCGCGAGCTTCGTCCCCGTCAATGGCGGCGCGTCCGTCGCGTACGACGGCAACCCGGGTTCGAGTGCCCAGGGCGGCGTGATCCTGCCGGGGACGGGCGAGCTCGGGTTCGGGTGGGCCGCGTCCCAGCCGTTGTTCACCGCGTTCCCGTTGTCGTCTCCGCCCGAATGCTCGTTCGCGGTTACGACGTGCCCGTTCGCGACGCTGGGGTCGTCAAGTGACGATCCGGTCTTCAACCACGGGTACTACGCGTCGGAGCTTAGCCCGACCCCGGGCGTGCTCGGCGTGTTCGAGACGATCGGGTCGTCGACCGGGAACTTCGCGTGCCCGAGCGCGGCCAGCGGCATCGGGTTCGTCTACGGCAGCGGCGCCCAGGCGACCGGCAGCAACGACTACAACATCAGTCCGGGGTCGGCGGGGAGCGCTTGGAAGACGCTGCATCCCGGTCTGATCGACTGCAACGTCCAGTACCCCGCCGTGGCTGGCGGGCCGGCCGGGTTCGGGATGATGGAGGAGGTCATCGGCGCGACCTCGAACCAGACTGTCTACCGCGCCTTCAACGCCTCGACGATGAGCTGGGGGCCGAAGGTCGCGATCGCCCAGAAGACCATGATCTACCCGTCGGTGTCGCAGGACGAGGCGGGCGGCATCTACGCGACTTATCTATATAACGACGGGACCCTGAGCCTGTCCTACAGCGGCAACGGCGGCGCCAAGTGGGCCGGGCCGGTGGTGCTCAACCCGGACACGGACGGCGGGGCCAACAAGGTGATCAGCTCGGTCGGCACGAACGGTCAAGGGTGGCTCGTGTGGGACGACAGCGGCTCGGTGTACGCCCAGCCGTTCGTCAAGACCGACGCGCTTCCTGGGGTGAAGCCGCCTGCGAGCACGGCGCGGCCGGCGATCACTGGCCAGCCGAAGGCCGGCAAGACGCTTAGCTGCTCGCGGGGGAGGTGGTCGCACAGCCCGACCAGCTTCACGTACCAGTGGAGCGACGACGGCACACCGATCGCCGGCGCCACGAAGTCCAGGTACACGGTCACAAGGCTCGAGGAGGGCACGACGCTGACGTGCACGGTCACAGCGACGAACGCAGGAGGGTCCGCGTCGGCGACGAGCAATTCGGTCAAGGTGCCGATCCCGTTCGTGCCGCGCTGCCCCGGGGCGACCGGGAAGCTGTCCGGCGCAGCGCTCGGGCTCGTCAATTTAGGCGCGACCCGCGCACGCGAGCACTACCTGTTCCGCCACCATTCAGATCGCGGCAAGCAGTACGAGGACTTCTTCTGCCTGACCCCGATCGGTGTACGGGTCGGCTACGGGTCGCCGAAGCTGCTGCGGATCCTCACCACGAGCCAGCGGCGGGCACTGCGGAACAAGGTCGTCTGGGCGTCGACTTCGAACCCGTTCTACTCGATCGACGGAGTGCGACCCGGCGAGGCGATCACCATCGCCGCGGTGAAGCTGCACACCGAGCCGCCGCTCCACATTGGCCTCAACTACTGGTACCTGGCCGTCAAGGCGCGCTCGACGGCGGTGCTCAAGGTGCGAAACGGGGTGGTCGAGGAGATCGGCATCGCGGACAACCTCCTGAGCGCGACCGCCGAGGACCAGAACGTCCTCATGCGCTCCTTCTTCTAGCGCGGGCGGTCGAAGCCGGCTTCGGGCTGCGCTGCGGTCTGGGTGGGCGGCGACCAGCCCGCCGTGAGGTCGATGGCCCGTTGCCAGGCGTCATATTCGAGTCCCGGCGGCTCGTGACTGTACTTATGGTTGTGCTTTCGAACGTGCTCTCTGAGGTCGTGCAGCAGCGTTCCGGTTGCGGTGCGTTGGACCTCGAGGAGGAGCTCGCGCTCAGCGGGCGCGGAGGCGAGCTCCCACACCAGTTCGAAGTGCGGAAAGCAGAGGCCCGGCGAGGCCTCGAAGCTTTGGCGATCGCCGCGGCTCGTGGCCAGCAGATCGAGCAGGTAGTCGGCGTTCTTGCGCAGGTACGCGTCCCGTGACGCGCAGGCCGGGCAGCGTTCACGGCGAAAGTTCGCGTCGGGAGTTAGCCGTCCGAGCTCCGCCGCAATCCCGGCGAATGCATCGGCGAACATGGTGCTGATCGCCAGCGTCGACCGCATGCTCTCCATGTCGATCCGGCGGAGCATTTCGATGTGCTCGGCGCAGAAGCCGTAGGCCTCACTGACCTGGTCCACCACGGCGCCGTCGTTGCTGCGTTCGTCATAGAACTGCCAGGCGTACTCGCGGTCGGCCTTGTGCGCGACCCGGCACAGGGGGCAAATCCGCATCGAGAGACCCTGTCTGAGCCATCCGATCAGGGCGCCGTGCGGCGGCTTTCTGTCCGTGTGCGCCTTGCTCGCTCTCCGCCGGAGCCTCATGCGGACGAGTCTAGGTGCTGAGGCCGTCCGGTCAGCGCATTGAGCCTCCTCCGCGCCACCCCCTGGAAAGCGCTCCCACCCTGGCTAGTCGCGGACACCTATCGCTATCAGCCGGCGCTCCTGCGGGAGCGCGCCCAGCGCCATGCGAGCCTCAGCTGGGAGCGGAGGCTCTCCGCGACCCCCACGGTCCAGGCGGTCGCCACGAGCTTCATGCGGCTCGCCCCGCGGGCCTCCGGCTGGAGCCTGACGGTCTTCGACCCGATCGCGTCGAAGACCGGCTGTGCCTGGTCGAGGGCGTCGCCGGGTCCGGACGCGAGCACTACGAGCCGACCCTCCTTGGCCGTCTCCCGCGTGCCGATCACGGGACAGTTCACAAACGTGATCCCGTAGTCCTGCGCGAGCCGAGCCGCGCGCTCCGCGTCCGTTTCCATGCTGGTCTGGAGCCAGACGGCGCCGTGGGGCACCGACCTTGCGGCCTGCGTCATCACCGCCAGGACCGCGGCGGTGTCGGTCAGCATCGTGATCACGAACGCGGCCTCGCGCACCGCGTCCGCGGGCGTCTCGGCCAGGTCCGCCCCCTCGGCCGCCAGGGCGCGCGCCTTTTCGGCGGTTCGGTTCCACACGCGCACGTGGAAGCCCGCCTTCAGCAGGTTGCGCGCCATCGGCGCGCCCATGATTCCGGTGCCGAGAACCGCGACCCGCTCTACGTACGTCGAGCGCTGCACGTCATACGACTAACGCGTCCGCGCGCCCGCTAGGGCCGCGCGCCGATTCCCGGGTAATTCACGACGAACCCGTCCGGGTCGAACGTGATGTCGCTGACGAAGTCGCCTGCGGTGAAGCGAACGACGCCGTTTCCGAGAGGCTCGTACCGCTGCTCCGACACGCTGACCTCAAGCGACGGGACCGCGACCCAGCGCATGAGATAGTCGCGGGGCGGGCCGGGTTCGAGCAGCCGGTGCTCGATCACGGGCAACGAGTTGAACAGTGGCGACCAACCGAGATCGAAGAAGTCGGCCCCGTCCAGCTCGAGCTCGAGCGTCCGCTCGCCGACCAGCTCGAGGCGCAGCACTCCTCGCTCGAGGCGGTACCGCAGCTCGTAGACAAGCCCCAGCTGCGTGCCAGAAGCCACGAACTCCGGGGCGGTGCTCTCGACATGCGCAACCTCCATCCGCGGCGCGCCGTCACCGAGCCACGCTTGCCTCGTCAGCATTCAGTGCACGCTAGCGGTCGAGCCCCTTCCTAATAACTTGCTCTGAATCCCTTTTGCGGGGGTGGAAGGCGGCCCAGCGAGCGTAAGATGGTGCGTGCCGGGGGGCAGTATCCCC
>DATKFF010000031.1:0-10661 GCA_035511595.1 Solirubrobacteraceae bacterium
CGCGTCGAGACGGAGGCGACGATCAAGATCTGGGTCGACGGCGAGCGCTACGTCCGCACCGCCGAGGGCAACGGTCCCGTCAACGCGCTCGACCGGGCGCTGCGCGACGCGCTGGTCGAGATCCACCCGCACCTGCGCGACATCGACCTCGTCAACTTCAAGGTCCGGATCCTCGACGAGACCAAGGGCACCGGCGCGGTCACGCGGGTGCTGCTCGACGCCTCCGACAGCGATCAGGTGTGGGGCTCGATCGGGGTCTCGGAGAACATCATCGAAGCCTCCTGGGAGGCGCTCGTCGACTCGCTCGAGTACGGGATGCACGTCTCCCGCCGGCAGCCGCGTGGCGAGGCCGCGCCGGCCAAGCCCGGCTCGTGAGCGCGGCGGAGCGGGAGGCGATCCCGCTCGCCAGACCCGTGATCGGGGAGCGGGAGGAGGAGCTCGTGCTGGAGGTGCTCCGGTCCGGGCGACTGTCGCTCGGACCGCGGCTCGAGGAGTTCGAGCGCGCGTTCGCTCAGCGCGTCGGTGCGCCGTTCGCCAGCGCGGTCTCGAGCGGGACGACCGCGCTTCATCTGGCGCTGCGAGCGGTCGGCGTGGGGGAGGGCGACGAGGTGATCACGAGCCCGTTCTCGTTCGTGGCTAGCGCGAACGTCGCGATCTACGAGCGGGCTCGCCCGGTGTTCGCGGACATCGACCCGGTAACGCTGAATCTCAATCCCGACGCGGCGGCCGCGGCGGTCACCGACCGGACGGCGGCCCTGCTTCCCGTGCACGTGTTCGGCTACCCCGCCGACATACCCGCGTTCGAGCAGCTCGGCCCGCCGGTCGTTGAGGATGCGTGCGAGGCGCTCGGCGCCGTCCACGCCGACGGGAAACCGGTCGGCGGCCGCGGCAACCCGGCGGCGTTCGGCTTCTACGCGAACAAGCAGCTGACGACCGGCGAGGGTGGAATGCTCACCACCGCCGACGCCGAGTTCAAGGAGCGCGTCGACTCCGAGCGAAACCAGGGGCGGGCGCCCGACATGGACTGGCTCGACCACGACCGCCTGGGGTTCAACTACCGGCTGTCCGACATCGCTTGCGCGCTCGGGATCGCCCAGCTGGAGCGACTCGAGGCGATGCTCGCCGGACGGTCCCGCGTGGCGGCGCTCTACGGAGAGGCGCTGGGGGCGATCGACGGCCTCGAGCTGCCCTGCCCAGACGCCGGTGGCAACCGCCGCGGGTGGTTCGTGTACGTGGTCCAGCTGCCGCGCGGCGTGGTACGCGACGACGCCGTGCGCGCCTTGGGCGCCATGGGGATCCAGAGCAGGCCGTACTTCCCGGCCGTGCACCTGATGAGCTACTACCGCGAGCGCTTTGGTCACCGCGACGGTGAGTTTCCGGTGTGCGAGGACGTGGCCGCGCGCTCGATCGCGCTGCCGTTCTTCCCGGAAATGAGCGAGGGCCAGGTGGAGCGGGTGGCGGCCTCGCTCGCTGAGGTGGTTCGCGGGCGCGAGTAGGATCGCCCAGTCCTAGTCCGAGCTACTGGAGGGGCGGATGGCTGAGCGATGGTTTTCGGAGCAGGAGCTGCGCGAGATGTCGCGGCCGACGATGGACCGTGCGATCGAGGCGCTCGACCGTGGCGACGTTGACGAGGCGCGGGCGCTGTGCGAGGCGATGAAGCACGAGTGGCGCTACCTGCACGACCTCATGGTCGAGGGAATCGCCGGGCTGATCTCGTTCGTGCAAGAACGCTTCGGGGAGGACGCGGTCGCCGACGCATGGAGCTACGGCCAGGGACGCGGCTGGCGGCGCGACGTCGAGAAGATCAGCTCACGCGAACGCAAGGACATCGTGCACGCGCTGGCCGCGACGTGGCGGGCGCACTCGTGCAGTGGCACCGGCCCGCACCCCGGCGCGTTCACGATCACCGAGGACGACGAGAAGTTCACCTTCGAGATGAACCCGTGCGGATCGGGCCAGCGGCTCGTGCGAATGGGGCGCTACGAAGGACCGAACGGCTACGGGGTCACCGAGCAGGCACACGACTGGAGCTACGGCCGTGAGAACTTCCCCCTGTACTGCACCCACTGCTCGTTCATGAACGAGTCACTCCCGATCAAGTGGATCGGCTATCCGCTGTACCCCAGCGATCCGCCCGACGACTACGGCCGTGACCCTTGCACCTGGTACTGGTACAAGGATCCCGCTGACATCCCGGAGCGCCACTGGGAGCGCTACGGGCTCGAGCGGCCCGCTCAGGTGGACGATGCCGGCTGACACCGCCCCTTCGGGGCGCAAGGTGCTCCTCACCGGCGCCACGGGCGGGATCGGCAGGGCGACGCTCGACGCGCTGACGGCGGCCGGGTGTCAAGTGGCCGCGTGCGACGTTCCCGGTGCCCCGCTCGCGGAGCTGGCGAGTGCCGCAACCACGGTCGAGTTCGACGTGCGCGACGAGGCCGCCGCGCAGGCGGGCGTGGAGCGCGCGATCGCCGCCCTCGGCGGCTGTGACGCGGTCGTCGCCAACGCCGGGGTCGTCGACACAATTCACCGAGCGGAACGGTTCTCCGACGAGGAATGGCGCAAGGACATCGAGACGAACCTGTACGGCGCCTTCTACGTCGCTCGCGCGGCCTTCGGCGCGCTGGCCGGGTCGGGCGACGGGCGGGTGGTGGTGATCTCCTCGGCGGCGGCCGAGATGGGGATCCCTGGGCAGGTCGCTTACGGGGCGTCGAAGGCCGGTCTCGTCGGGATGGCTCGGACGCTCGCGGCGGAGTGGGCGCCGCGCGGCATCCGCTGCAACGTCGTGATGCCGGGGATGATCGCGACGCCGAAGGTGCGCGGGATGCCCGACCGCCTCCAGCAGGCGATCACGTCGACGATCCCGCTCGGGCGCTTCGGAGCGCCGGAGGAGCTCGCCGGCGTCGTCAGCTTCCTGCTCTCGCCCGCCGCGGCGTACATCAACGGCGCGGTGCTGCGGGTCGACGGCGGGCTCGGACTGTCGGTGGCGGCCCTGACCGGCTAGCGCGGACTGGACTCCATAGTCTTCGACGCGATGCCTCGCACGACGATCGATGAGCTGCTCGCCGACGCGCGCCGCGGCTTGGTCCGGATGGAGCCGGACGCCGCCTCCGATGCGATCGCGGCCGGCGCGACCCTGATCGACATTCGCTCTGAGGCGCAGATCGCGCAGGACGGGGTGGTCCCCGGGGCGCTCCGGATCCGGCGCAACGTGCTCGAGTGGCGCCTCGATCCCGACAGCGGGCACCGCCACCCGCAGGCGCCCGGACTCGAGGACCAGCTCATCGTGATGTGCGATGCGGGGTACGCGTCCAGTCTCGCCGCCGCGACGTTGCAACAGCTCGGGTTCGCCAACGCCACCGACCTCGCCGGCGGCTTTCAGGCCTGGCGCGGCGCCGGCCTTCCGGTGGAGCCGGTCGACTCCGCGGAATAGGCCGCCTCAACCGGGCGCCGCAGGCCGGGAACCGGCGCCCGCGCCAGCGGGGTCTGGTTACTCTTGCGCGCGGGAGGAGTGGGTTGACCGACTGCGGCAGAGGATGGGGACCAGGCGACGCCTACGCTCGCCTGCTCCGCGTGCTCACGGCCACGCTCGCTGGGCTTGCGCTGACGGCAGCGAGCGCGAGCGCCGACTTCCCATACACCGGACCGACCGGCAACGTCCACGACCCGACCACCTGGAAGCTGCCGCCGGGGGTGACCCCGACCAATTTCGCCGACGACTGGAAGCTCGCCGCCACGCCGGAGCAGAGCCCGCAGAGCGACCTGACGGTCAACGGCCGCGCGGATGAGCTGTGCGGGATCCGGGGGATGAGCGTCGTCGACGCGAACGCGATCTTCCCGACGGGGACGAACTCATGCGTCGGGGCGGCGACGCCGGTGAAGACGGCGTTCGAGTACACGCTGGGACGGCCCGACGTGCTGATCTCGGAGCTCGACTCAGGGATCGAGTGGAACAACGCCGGCGCGATGGTCGCGGTCCGCAAGAAGATCTGGCTGAACGCAGGCGAGCTGCCGGCCCCACGGGACGACATGATGCAGACCTTCGACCCCTCCACCGGGGTGAACTGCGCGGCGCACTACGGCGCCGTCGGACAGGGCGGTGACTACAACCTCAAAGGCGGGACCCGCCAACCCGACGGGACGATCCCTTACGACGTCCTCGGGCAGGGCGTCTTCAACGTGCTCGAGTACGCGTGCGACTCCCGTGTCGCCGCGATCGTGACCGGATCGAGTCCGCGGCACGCGCTGCGCCACGGGCCCGCCGGAATGCTGATCCCGGAGGACCTGATCCTGGCGTTCAGCGACGGCGTCGATCACGACCACGACGGTTTCGCCAACGACATCGCCGGCTGGAACTTCGTCGACAACACCAACGACCCCTACGACGACGTGCAGTACGGGCACGGAACCGGCGAGGTGCAGGACTCGGCCGGCGAGGCGAACACAAACCAGGCGCTCGGCACATGCCCGGACTGCATGATCATGGAACTGCGGGTCGGCGAGTCGTTCATCGCGGACATCAACCGCTTCGCCCAGGCGGTCCTGTACGCGACCGACAAGGGGTCGTCGGTCATCCAGGAGCCGCTCGGCACGCTCAACAACTCCTTCTTCGGGCGTCAGGCGATCGAGTACGCCTACCACCACGGGACGGCGGTGATCGCGTCGGCGGCCGACGAGGCCGCGGAGCACAACAACCAGCCCTCCGCGCTGCCCGACACGATCGTCGTCAACTCGGTGAACAAGTACTCGACCGAGACAGAGGTGCCACCGTCGTATCTGCAGTTCAACGGTTGCACGAACTTCGGCCCGAAGGTCACCGTCTCGGTCTCGAGCTCATCGTGCTCCTCGAACGCGACCGGGCTCGGTGCCGGGATCGCCGGCCTGATCTACAGCGCCGCGATCAATGCGATCGCGGAGGGCAAGCTGAAGCCCCCGGGCGACTGCACCCGCGTCGACGGAAGCCCGTGCCCGATCACCCCGAACGAGGTGCGCCAGCTGATGGCCTCGGGCAACATCGCGGGCGACACCACCCCGGGCCAGAGCACGGCCAGCGCGGGCACAGCCCCGGCCGACGCCGGGAACGGTGGCCAGGCCGACGATGTCAACTTCGCCCAGCAACCGGAGCCCTCGTGCCAGCCGGCGCCGACGCCGACGTGCACCGACCCAAACCACAACACCGCATTCGCCGCCGACATGTACGGCGGCTTCGACGGACCGGTGCCCGACACCCGCCGCTACCCAGCGCGCAAGGGGTTTGACGAGTTCTACGGCTACGGGCGCCTGAACGCCTACAAGGCGGTCTCGGCGGCGGGCGCCGCGCTGATCCCCCCGGAGGCGGACATCACCTCGCCGGACTGGTTCCAACAGCTGGACCCCGGCCAGCCGCAGATCGCGATCGGCGGCTACGTCAACGCGCGCGGCGGCTACACCTGCCAGGTCCAGGTCGCGCCGGGAGCGGAGCCCAACAACGGGCTGACGACCGACACCCCGCCGGGGGACTTCGTGTCCGTGCCCTCGAGCTACTGCGACGGACACACAATCCACACGTCGCCGTACACCGGCACCCTCGGCGAGATCGACACCGCGGCGCTGAAGGCGAGCTTCCCGGCCAACGTCCAGAGCTTCAACGGCAACGAGAACGGCGGACTCGCCCAGACATCCAACGGCCGGCCGAACACCAGGCCGTATGCGTTCACCGTCCGCGTCGTCGTGAGCACCGCGGGCACGGCGACTCGCCCAGCGATGACGGGCGAAGACCGCCGGCAGCTGTTCCTGCACCGTGACCAGGACATGCTCCCCGGCTGGCCCAAGGAGCTGAGGACAGACGGCGCCTCCAGCCCGCTGCTGATCGACCTGGCCGGCAATAACCGCAACCAGCTCGTGGTCGCCACGTCCGACGGCTGGATCCACGCCTACAACGAGAACGGCTCCGAGCTCCCAGGCTGGCCGGTGCACACGGTCCAACTGCCGCTGCACAGCGGCGAGGTCGCCTACCGAGCGCTCGGCACCGATCATTACTGCGCGGTCCTCGGTGCGCTCGCCGGCGGTGATCTGTTCCACGACGGCGTAATCGACGTCGTCGCCGACGACAACTGCGGCAACGTGTACGCGTGGGATCCGCAGGGGCGCCTCGTATTCCACGAACACTCCAATCCCGACTACGCGGGCGCGCCGCTGGCGCCGTTCGAGACCGTGCGCCACGGACCGCGCGACCGCACCGAGCCCGGATTCCTCTCATCGCCGGTGCTCGCGCACATGACCGGCAACCCCGACGGCCCGCTGGACATCATCGCCGCGGGCGAAGACCGCCACCTCTACGCGTGGGCACCCGAACAGGGCAACCTTGCCGGCCGGGCGCTGCCCGGTTTCCCGGTGCTGGTCGCCGATCCCGACAAGCTCACGGCGGTCGACCCGGTCACAAATCACCTGACGTTCTCGACCACGCGCGCGGAGCCCAACCCCGGGATCGACGAGGACCAGGGCAAGCTGATCGACACGCCCGCGATCGCGGACATCAACGGCTCCGGGAAGCCATCGATCATCGTCGGCAGCAACGAGGAATACCTCGCCAACACCGGCGATGAGGGCGCGATCAACGCCGGCAACCTGACCTCGACATCACTCGGCGCGCTCGGGGCGACGGGGCTGCTCAACTTCGCCAACGGGCGCGTCTACGCGATCAAGTCGACCGGCGGAGCGATGACCTGCGCGGCGGGCAAGTGCAGCTCCGACGCGTTCGAACCCGGCTGGCCGGTCAAGCTCGGGATCATCGACGCCGGCCTGCTGCCGGACGTGGGGGAGGGGGTGAACGGGTCACCCGTGGTGGCTCCGCTCACATGCCCGTTCGGTGGCTCCGGCCTGAAGATCGGCGTGACTCCCGACGCCGGCCCCGGCTACATCCTCAACCCAGACGGCAGTTCGTGCTACGGCACCGACCCAAGCAGCGGCAAATACAACACGCTTGAGACCGACGCCAAGTCCGGGATCGGCCAGTACGACCACCCGACATTCGCGGCGGTCGGCTATCCGGCGTTCGGCAGCTTCGACGGCAAGAAGCTCGACTTCTTCGCCCCGGAGACCGGCCTGCTCCGCGCGCTCGACGTCGCGGTCAACGACTACCAGGGCGGTCAGGACTTCATCGGCGCGTGGAGCACGTCCACCGCACAGGCGCTGCCCGGCTACCCCGCGGAGGTCAACGACCTCCAGTTCCTCACGGGCCCGGTCGTCGGCCAGATCACAGCCAACGGCGGCCAGGCGGTGATCGGCGGCACCGCGTCGATGGACCTCGCGGCGTTCAACGCCGCAGGTCTCCCCGCCAGCAGCGCGTGGCCGAAGCTGACCGGCGACTGGACGATCGCGACGCCGACGCTGGGATCGTTCGGGACGCTCGACACCACCTCAGGGGCCCACAAGGACGTGGTGTCACTCACCCGCGCCGGAACGCTGTCGGTCTACACGACGCCCGCGCCCGCGTGCTCGCCGAGCTCCTCGCCGCGGTTCCACCACGACGACTGGAACTCGGGCAACTACACGACCGACGCTGTCGACCCGGGCCACCCGGGTGGCGCGCGCGTGCGCCGTGGCGTGCTCAGCTTCACCGCCCCCGGCGCCGACCTCATGTGCGGGACCGCCTCCAGCTACGAGGTCGTCACCTCGAGCAAGCCGATCACGCCCCAGAACTTCGCCGCCGCCAAGCCGCTGGCCGGCGCACCGGCCCCCGTCTCAGCCGGCGCGAGGCAGACGTACAAGCTGCCCGCGGGCGCCCAGCGCTACGTCGCGATCCGCGCGGTCAACGCCGCCGGCAACGTCGGGCTGCCGGCCGCCGTCCGAGTGAAGTGAAGCGCGCGCTCGGCCTGGCCGCCGTTGCGGCAGCAGTGGTCGTGCTCGTTCCGGCGACGCCAGCATCCGCGCTGGGATATCGGTTCTACGCCGGGGCCGGCCGGGCGGACATCACGCCGCCGCTCGCGGGGACCGCTCCCGGGAATGCCGCCGATGCGCAGTTCGCCCCCGGTCTGGCCGCCTGCCCGGCGGCCGCGTTCCCAACAGAGGGGCGCTTCGCGCTCCAGGAACCGTTCGACGACCTGAACGACGACGCGCAGTGGGACGCGGGCACCGACCTCAACACCGGTCCGACCGGACAGAAGCCCGATCCGTTCTGCGACGCGAACGCGGACGGCCGCTGGGACGGGATCTACTCGGACAACGAGCTCGGCCCGGTCAAGGGGATCAACGACCCGATCGACGTGCGCGCGATCGCGATCTCAGACGGCCGCGATCTGCCGGTCGTGTACGCGTCCGTCGACGCGATCGGACTGTTCGACTACTACACCCAGCAAGCGCGCTACGACCTGCTGCACATGTTCCACGTGCGGGCGAGCATGGTGGTCACCGCCGATCACAACGAGAGCAGCCCGGACACGATCGGCCTTTATGGCGCGCTCGAGACGCCACTCGGCGTCGGCGTGCGCTCGGGGATCGACGAGTACTACATGCGCTTCCTCGACTACAGGATCGCCCAGGCCGCCGCCGCAGCGGTCGCGACCCTCCGGCCCGCCGAGCTCTACGCCAACCAGGTCGAGGGAACGGTGCCGGACGGGACCTCAGGCAACCAGTACCCGCTGCTCAGTGGGATGTCGCAGCGGATCTCCGACCAGTTCCCGACCGCGGTGGCGCTCCCGCACGACGACCGAGTCGCCGCCGTCGACACGAAGATGGGGGTTTTGCAGGCCCGCACGCCCTACGGTACGCCGATCTTCACCGCCGTGAGCCTGGCGGCCCACAACCAGGAGATGGGCGACTCTGGTCCGCAGATCAGCGCCGACTGGCCGGGCGCGATGGAGCACGCGATCGACGCCAGCGTCCCTGGAACAGCGATCTTCCTGGTCGGCGACAACGGCTCGGAAGAGGACCCAGAGTCGCTTCCGACCGCGATCCCGGACGGCTCGGAGAACCACAGCAGTCCGCGGATGCAGTACATCCAGTCGCTCGCGACGGGACAGCGTGTGGCGCAGATCGCCGAGCGCGCCGCGACGTCGGCCGTTCGCCTCACGCCCGGCCCGGTCGCGCTGACCCGCAGGCAGATCTGCATCCCGGTCGAGAACAACGGCTTCATCGCGCTCGCCGCTGCAGGCGAGTTCGGCCGCCGTCAGGCCTGGGTCTGCAGTGGGTATGGGTATGACTCCGGCACTCCGATCCGGCCGCTTCCCAACGGCTCGGTCGCTCCCACCGCAGGGGCCGACTTCCGCACGTTCGTCAGCTACTCCCAGATCGGCCCGGACCTGCAGCTGATCGACAATCCGGGAGAGGCGTTCCCGGCGCTGATGCTTGGCAGCCCCTTCGGACAGTCGGATGAGAGCTGCAACCGGCCGAACCCCGCCGTCCCGACCTGGCGCTCCGACGCGGCCTTCCGCTTCCAGGTCGGGCTCGCCGACGACATGATCGGCTACATGATCCCGGCGTGGGCGTTCGCCAGCGGGACACCCGGGCTGTTCAACAACGACGGCTGCTACCAGGACATGAACGGCCACGGACACAAGCTCGAATCCGAATCCGCCGGGCCGACATCCGCCAACGACGTGGCAAACACGCTCGCGCAGCTGCTCTCACGTCGACGTGACCCGAGCGCGCACGTCGCGGTCGGCCGCTTTGTGCTGGCGGACGGCAACTACGCCCGCTGGCCGACGGGCGCTGCCGGGGTGCTGCTGGCGCCGCCCGGTGCAACATCGCTCGATCCCTCCGGCGGACTACTGATCGGCGGACCGGGGACGAACGCGTTCGGCGCCCGCCGGGTCAAGCTCCACGGGGTGTTCATGGACTACGACGGGCAGCCACAGGCGCGCCCCGATATCACCACCCGCGGCGTCATGGTGCTCGACTCCCGTGGTTGCGTCGCCGCGCGTTACTACGTGAACGTGTTCCCGAATCTCGACACGTCGCGACCCCTGGGGACCGCCGTCGACGGCCCGGCGATGCCGCCGACGCAAGGCTGCCCGGCGCTGTCGCTCGGAGGCGTCCCAGAGCTCCAGCCGGGAGCCGCCGCGGCGGCCGGGCTGCCGGTTGCCGCCGCGCTCCGTTAGCCGCGCCGTACCATCACCGCCGTGTCGCGCTTCGCCGATCAACCGCATGCCGACTTCCGCGCGCTGAACGACTCGCTGTCGTTCGACGTCCGGCTCGCCCCATACGACGTCGCCCAGTCGCGCGCTCACGCCGCGATGCTCGGTGCCCAGGGGATCATCTCGGCGTCTGAACGTGCGCAGCTCGAGGAGGGTCTCGAACAGGTGGCTCGCGAGCTCGCCGACGGCACATTTCCGTTCGCCGACGGCGACGAGGACATCCACACGGCGATCGAGCGGCGGGTGACCGAGATCGTCGGACCTGTTGGTGGCAAGCTCCACACCGCGCGCTCCCGCAACGACCAGGTCGCAACCGACACCGCGATGTTCGTTCGCGACGCGGCGTCCGACGCGATCGACGCCATCGCGGGGCTTTGCGAAACACTGATCGAGCTGGCCGAGTCGCACCTTGACTGGCCGATGCCGGGCTACACCCACCTGCAGCGCGCGCAGCCCGTCTACCTCAGCCACCACCTGCTCGCGTACGTGTGGATGCTGCTGCGCGACCGGGCCCGGTTCTCGGCGGTACTCGACGCGGCTGGCGTGCTGCCG
>DATKFF010000032.1:0-7033 GCA_035511595.1 Solirubrobacteraceae bacterium
GGGTCGATGTTGGTGAGGTTCAGGGTTGTCGTGTGCGCCTGCGGTTTTGCCGCGGTCCCGGTCGCGGCCGGGTCGACCTTTGCTGAGAAGGTGGCTGCGTGCGCCACGCCGCCCAGCAGTTGAACGATGACTCCGACGCAGATCACCGCGCCGAGTTTGTGCCTAAGCATTGAGCTCCTCTCCCTCGTTGGTCTTTGGTTCGTCGCCGTCGGGGCCGACGATCAGGCAGGCCCCGGGATCGATGACGACTCTCTGCGCGCCCTCGCTCACCTTGTACGGGCTCTTGGCGATCAGCTGGACATCCCCGACCGCAACCTCGTACTGGTAGTGGTCCCCGAGGAAGGCGCAGCTGTTCACCCGAACGTCCAGCAGGTTGGTGGTGCCGGGTGCCGGTGACGCGTCGGCGCCGGGAGCGAGCAGTCGCACGGCTTCGGGTCGGATTGCGACGCTCACCGGCGCCTTCAGCTGCCGCCCCATCCCGTCGCGGACCAGCAGACGTGGCCCGTGCTCGCCGATCGAGACCTCGACCTTGTTCAGAAACGCAGCGCGCGCGACTGTCCCCTCCAGCACGTTGCTGCTGCCGACGAACCCCGCCACGAACCGATTGGCCGGCCGCTGGTAGATCTGTTCCGGAGTCCCGACCTGCTGCACGCGGCCGCGATCGAGCACGAGGATGCTGTCGCTCATTGCCATCGCCTCGTCCTGATCGTGGGTGACGAAGACCGTCGTCAGGTTGAGCCGGCGTTGCAGGCGCCGCAGCCAGGAGCGCATCCGCTCACGCAGCTTGGCGTCAAGGTTTGAGAACGGCTCGTCCAGCAGCAGGACCGTCGGCTCGTAGACGAGGGCGCGGGCCAGGGCGACGCGCTGCCTTTGGCCCCCTGAGAGTTCGTGCGGGTAACGCCTGCCGAGGTCCGCCAGCTCCACCAGTTCGAGCGTCTCCGCCACCTTCTCGGCGATCCGCCCGCGCGCTATCCGTCGCAGCCTGAGCGCGAATGCGACATTGTCGGCGACCGTCATGTGCGGCCACACCGCGTAGGACTGGAACACCATCCCCAGACCCCGGCGCTCGGTCGGGAGCCCCACGCGTCCATCACGGTCGAAGAACGTCGTCGCGCCGCACCTGATGACCCCGCCATCGGGTTCGACGAACCCCGCGATCGCCAGCAGGGTCGTGGTCTTCCCGCAGCCGCTCGGACCGAGCAGGGTGAACAGCTCGCCGTCGGCGATCTCGAAGCTGACGTCATGGAGCACATCGGTGGCGCCGTAGCTCTTGGTCAGGTTGTGAACGGCGAGGTCAGGCACGGCGACGTCCTCCACGAGTCGAACGAGCGAAGACAAGAGCTCCCGCCCCAAGCACGATCGCCGTGATCCCGAGCTGCAGCACGGCGAGCGCCGCGGGCGGTCCCTGCGTCCCGCGCGCATACAGCTGGAGCATCACGACGCTCATCAGCTCCGTGTTCGGCTTGGCGAGGAAGATCGCGGCCTCGTAGTCGCTGAGGATCGCCACGAACAGGATCACCAGCGAGCCCAGCATCGCCGGTCGCAGCAACGGCAGCACAACCCTGCGGCTCGTCGTCCACCAGCCGGCGCCAGCGACGCGCGCGGCGTCGTCGAGCTCGGTCGCGATCCGTACCAGCGAGGGGTACATGATCATGTAGGCCAGCGGGATTCCTCGCACCGCAAGCGCGATGACCTCTCCGATCAGGTTTGACCGCACCCACGCCCCTGGCGGCACGAAGAACAAGAACGACCAGAAGAACGCGAGCGACACGATGATCCCCGGGACCGAGCGCGGATAGAACATCAGGAAGCGCAGCGAGCGGCGCAGCACGAAGCTGGAGCGGTGGGCCACCAGCGTCGCCAGGGCGATCAGCGCCGTGGTCGCGACGGATCCTGCGCCGGCGACGATGAGGCTGTTACGGATCGACGAGCTGAGCGTCGGATCGCTGAAGACCGCGTGGAAGTTGTCGAGCGTCAACAGCTTGAAGGGCGAGATCAGCGGCGTCAGCAAGCTCACGAACGACGCCAGCACCACGCCCCCAACCGGCGCGAAGATCGTGACCGCGAGGTACGCGATCACCAGCAGCGACAACGGCGCGCGCCAACCCCGCAGCGGCAGCGGTGCCCGCCGGCGCGTGTCGGCGTCAGGCGAGCTGACGAACCGCTGCTCGTCGCCGATCAGCCGCCTGCGCAGAACGATCATCGCCGAGGCGACGGCCAGCAGCAGCACGGCGCCAGCGCTCACCGACGCTGGGTCGGGAGTCGGTGAGTTGCTCCACGTGTTGTAGAGGTAGCTCGCGATGAAGTTGACGTTGTGCTGGGCCCCGAGAAAGATCGGGATCCCGAGCTGCTCCAGCGAGATGGTGAAGATCAGCACCCCGGCGCTGAGGAACGCCGGGCGGACCATCGGCACGGTGATCCTGGACAGGACTCGGATCGTCGACGCGCCGCTGATCCGCGCCGCGTCCTCGAGCGCGGGATCGGCTGCCCGCAGCGCCGCTCTGGTCGTGATCAACGCGATCGGCACTGACACCGCTGCGCCCATCACGCCCATCCCCCACGGCGTCCCGAGGTCCCACGGCAGGTGAAGCGTGCCGGTGATGAAACTCGTCAGGTAGCCGCCGTCGCCGTAGAGCGTGCTCCATCCCATGATCAGCCCGAGCGGCGGCAGCAGGATCGGCAGAATCGCGAGCCAGGTGATCGCCTTGCGGCCGGGCAAGTCGGTCCGCTCGCACAGCACGGCTAGCCCGCCGCCAACCGCGACGGAGATAACCGTCACCGTGGCCGCGAACTCGACCGTGCTCAGCACCGCCGACCAGAAGGCGTGGTCGGACAGCAGCGTCCGGTAGCCGTCCAGAGTGAACACCCCACCCGGTTCGTAGAGCGGCCGGCTACGAAACGAGGCGTAGACCAACGGCAGCAGCGGCACGACGATAAGGCCGGCGGTGACCACCCAGATCAGGCTCTGGAGGCCGTCCCCGCGCCTCCGCGCCCAGCCGGCGGGAATCGCCGCCGGCGGCGCGGAGGCCGGTGATGGGGATACCACGGTGCTCATCGTCTGGCCGCTGCTCCGCTTACCGCTATCCGAACAGGCTGTGCCAGCGCTGTACGAACGCCGCGTGATCCGCCGCAATGCTGCTGTGGAACGGCACCAGGTACACGTTCGAGGAGCCCACCGCCTGCTGAATCGACGACAGCGAGTTTGTACAGCTGACGCCCGACTTGTAAGCGGTGAACCCCGCGGCGCACATCGCCTCTTGTCCGGCGGTGCTGAACATCCAGTTCACGAACACCTTGGCCGCGCCCGGATTTGACGCACCCTTGGTGATTGCGATTCCGCGCGGAATCAGCGGCGTGAAGTCGTGCATGAACGTCCAGCCGGCGATCTGGGCGACGGTCCCTGAAGTGATCGCGCCGCGGACCAGGCCCGACTCGAAGAACCCGTAGTTGGAGGCTCCTGAGGCGATCTGCTCTGCCATCGCCGTGCCGTCGGCCTGCGGTTTCGACGCGTGAGCCAGAGCGTCGAGCCACGCCCAGCCGTGTTCGTGGACGAGGCCCCAGAAGGCCGAGTAGCCGAACTGGTTGTCAACCGAGTAGGTGGAGATCTTGCCCTTGAACAGGTCGGGATGGCTCTTCAGGTCGCTCACCAGCTGCGCGAAGGTGCTGGGGATCAGGTTGGCCGGGAGCTTCGCCTTGCTGTAGATCGAGACGGCCGGATCCGGTGAGGCGATCAGGATTCCTGGGAACTGCTGGAGGTAGCTCGGGTAGGACGAGGCGTCGCTCGGCGTCCAGCACAGCGCGACGTCCTTGTTGTTGTCCCATTGCAGCGGCGAGCTGGCCATGAGAATGTCGGCCGTACGTGCGCCCTGCGCGTGCTCTGCCCGGTACTTGGAGAACGCGACGTTGTCGTCGATGTCCTGGTAGCTGATGTTGATGTTGGGATACGCCTTGGCGAATGCCGTGAGCACGGGCTTGAACTGCGGCTCGGGGGCGTTTCCGTACATGACGAGCTGACCGCTGCCGCTGGTGGCGCCGGTGGAGCAGTTACTGCCGCCTGAGCTCTTCGACGAGCTGCCGCCGGCGGTTTTGCCTGAACCACCGCTCGACCCGTTGGTTGACCCGTTGGTTGACCCGTTCGCGGTGCCCGCGGCCTTGCCGGAACCCTTGCCGTGCTTGTGGGCGGCGTGCTTCGGGCTGCTGGCTTTGCTCACCGGCGTGACGGCGTTGGTCGAGGTGGTCGCGATCGACGCGGTCGGTATGGCCTTGTGAGGCGCGTTGCTTCCCGCCGACGCCACGACCACCACGACGAGGGCCACAACCGCGACCGCGATGCCGATCGTGCCCGCGCGCCATGCTGGCGTGAGCTTCATGAACCTGTCCATCGACCTCTCCTCCTAATTTGCCATTTGCTATAGCTACTGCGCCTGCAAGAAACCTGATGCGACTGCTTTCGCTTGCGGGTTAGTTCTTCGTCCGCTCTACGCGAGCACGGAGGAACGCCGCCGTCGCCCCGAGGATGTGCTCCCGCATCAGACGCTCTGCCGTTTCGCCGTCGCGGCGTTTCAGAGCCTCGACGATGCGGCCATGCTCGTGATGGCGCTTCAGCGCCACCTTGCGGTTGTCGCCGTAGAGCTCCGGCAAGGTCTCGACGCGGAACTGCCAGTCGAACGCGGTGGCGGTGCCGATCATCGTGATCAGCGTCTCGTTGTGCGATGCCTGATCGATCTGCTTGTGAAGCTTGCGCGCGGCCGCCAGGGCCACCTCGGGGGTCACGCTGTCGACGAACGACGCGTGGGTTTTCTCGATCTCGGCGAGCTCGCGATCGGTTGCGTTCTCGGCCGCCAGCTTGGCGCCGACACCTCGCAGCGCCGCCTCGATCAATGTCAGCTCGTACAGCCGGTGCGCCGAGGGTTCCGCGATCTGGATCCTGCGCGTGTCGGTTCGCTCGATCAGCTGCTCGTGCTCGAGGCGCTGCAGCGCCTCTCGGATCGGCGTCGGGCTGACTCCGAGCCGGGCCGCGAGGTGACGCTCGGTGATTCGCTCTCCGGGCTTGAGCTTGCCGCTGATGATCTCCTCCCGGAGCGCGCGGTAGGCCTGATCGCCAAGAGTTGGCCCGACCGACAGGAACGATCGCTTGGTGCTCATGTCTGCGGAACCTCGATGTCCATCAAGGGTGCGTGCTGCTGTCCTCCATGCATGTCGCCGTCGCCGAAAGCGCCTTGGGCGACCGGCCGCGGGATCGAGAACTTGAAGGCAAGGGCCGCGTCGCACGCGAACACGTCCACGTCGGCTGCCGGGACGCCGTAGCTTTCCGCGAAGCGCTCCGCTGTCAGTACGCCCGATCGCTTCACGTGCTGATACACGTCCGGGCTACTCAACATCACATCGAAGGTGAGCATGAACGGCCCGGCGTTCTTACTTCGGATGAGGCTTGCGCACTCGGCGAGCTTCACGTCGTCGCCTCGCTCACCGCCGACAGGCGACCGTCCGACATGCCCAGCTCGACCAGTCGCAACGTGTGCACCGCCTGGGGCTCGTCGAGCAGCAGCACGTGGTTCAGGCAAAAGCGATACGCGGGCCCCAGTTCGGTCCACGGCGGGTTGTGGAGGTATGCAAAGGCGGTGATCGAGCCTTTCCACTCCGGGATCGGCGCGTGTAGGAGGGGCTGGCGATAGAGCCTCGCCATCTCGGTAGCTTCGCCTTGGGTGGGGGCAAGCGTCGTGCACACGACCCCGACCTCGTGGCCGGCAAAAGCGGCGTGCTCCAAATGACCCATCACGGCATCGCGACCGTAGACCTGGAAGCGGACGCGATAGCGATCATCGTCGAGACTGATGCCCGTCGTCTTCAGGATCGACGCCTTGGTATAGGCGTTGACGCGCTCGAGCCAGTCGCCGAGCTGCCGCAGGATCAGCGGGTCCCGGACGCCGCCGACGAGCATTGTCCGGTAGCCGATCAGCTCCGCCCCCTCGAGCTTGACCGAATATTCGCCGGCCGGATGGAACTGGCTTCCGCGCACGCGCACTGAGGTCGCGGTCTCCGCCTCGTAGGTGGCATTGGCGATGTCGAGCGTGCCAGACGGCTCCGCGAAGAGAAAGGGATTTGCCGTCTCGTAGAGGCTGTGGGCGGCAACGCTCTGCGGCGTGCAACGCAGGTCTTCACCAATCGGACGAACGCTGAAAGAGTCCTCGCGCACGGTCACGAGCATCACCCCGGGACCCATGGTCTCGCAGGCCAGCGTCCCGCATTCGACGACCTTGCCCGCGTGCCACGCGAGGCCCGCGGGGAAACCGTGCTGCAGCGGCAGTGCCGCGAACAGGGCTGCGTCGCTGCAGCGTCCCGCAACTATCAGTTGGGCGCCGTGAGCCAGCGCGTCCTGAAGCGGTTCGACGCCCATCATCGCAACCACGCGCTCGCATCGCCCTACGTCTTCCGCGGTCAGCTCCGAGGCGTGCCGAAGCGCTCGGATCCGGCCCGCTCGCAGCTGCGCCTCCAGCATCTCGGTGCTCTGCTCCGAGTAGATCGCGAACGTGCGGACTCGCTCCTCGATCTCTGCCGCCACCTCCGCCGCGATCTCCAGGACCCAGTCGACATGCCCGTCGGCCCCGGCCGGGCCGGCCGAGCCGATGATCACCGGCACCCCAGCCCTGATACCCGCCTCGAGGACCGCGGCGAGATCCAGCTTCACCGCGGCGCGGGAGAACGCGGTCTCGCCGGATCCGAGCGCGAAGGCGCCAGCGTCGGTGGTCCCGGCATCGGCCGCGATGAATGCCGGGCGTTCCTCGAGGGCCGCCCACAGCGAAGCACGGTCCACCCCCGAGCCCAATGCCCCGGACGCGGCGACGTAGTTCATCTCTTTCAACGGAACTCAGCCTCTCCTCGATAGCGATCTCACCGATACGCGCGAACGCGTGACACCAAGACTGCTATTTGCTATTGCAGGATTCCACATCCGCATTGGCGTTGTCAAGTCCCGTCTGGACAGTGACTGGCCGCCCGCTCCGCTCCCGATTTTGATCGCCTACTTGCTGGG